>NZ_JBEOVN010000375.1:0-3065 GCF_040295565.1 Streptomyces sp. NPDC002785
GCGAGGCGTGGACACGTGGCGTGAGCGTCGACTGGGACACGGTGTACGGGGGTATGGGCGCACAGCGTGTCGAGCTGCCCACCTACGCCTTCCAGACCGAGCGGTTCTGGCCGGAGGCGGCGCTCGCGCCGACGGCCGGGGCGGCGCAGGCAGACCCGGTGGACACCTGCTTCTGGGAGGCCGTGGAGCGCGAGGACTGGCAGGCGTTGGCCGAGGAACTCGCGGTCGACGGCGACCAGCCGCTCAGCACCGTACTGCCGGCGCTGTCCACCTGGCGCAAGCAGGCCCGCGAGCGCTCCGCGGTGGACGGCTGGCGCTACCGCGTGACCTGGAAGCCGCTGGCCGACGGGCAGTCGGCGCGGCTGTCCGGCACCTGGCTGCTGATCGTCCCGCAGTACGCGGCAGAGGGGGAGTGGGCGCAGGGCACGGCCCGCGTCCTCGCCGAGCGCGGCGCCGACGTACGGCAGCTCGTCATGGACACCGGCGCGGACGGCCGGACATCCTTCACCGAGCTTCTTCGTCAGACGGCCGCCGACGAGGGCGCGCCGTTCAACGGCGTGCTGTCCCTGCTGGCACTCGACGACCGCCCGCACCCCGAGCACACCTCCGTCCCCGCCGGAGTTGCCGCAGAGCTGGCGCTGCTTCAGGCGCTGGGCGACGCGGAGATCGCCGCGCCGCTGTGGTGCGCCACCCGGGGCGCGGTCTCCGCTACCCGCTCGGACCGGCTGGAGTCGCCGCAGCAGGCGCTGATCTGGGGCCTGGGCCGGGTGACCGCCCTGGAACACGGCGAGCGCTGGGGCGGTCTGGTCGATCTGCCGCAGGCCGCCGACGACCGGGCGCTGGCCCGGCTGGTCACGGTCCTGGCCGGAGCCGAGGACGAGGACCAGGTCGCGATCCGGCCCACCGGGCTGTTCGTACGGCGGCTGGTCCGGTCCCCGCTCGCCGAGACGCCTGCCGTACGGACCTGGCGGCCGGCCGGGACCACGCTGGTGACCGGGGGCACGGGTGCGCTGGGTGCGCAGGTGGCCCGTTGGCTGGCCCGTAACGGTGCCGAGCACCTGGTGCTCACCAGCCGCCGCGGCCCGGACGCGCCCGGCGCCGCCGAGCTGCGCGACGAACTGACCGCACTGGGCACCGAGATCACCATCACCGCCTGCGACGTGGCCGACCGCGACGCCGTCACCGTGCTGCTGGCCGGTATCCCCGCCGAACAGCCACTGACCGCCGTGGTGCACACCGCCGCGGTGCTGGACGACGGCGTGATCGAGGGCCTGACGCCCGAGCAGGTCGACAGGGTGCTGAAGGTCAAGGTCGACGCCACGCTCCACCTGCACGAGCTCACCAAGGACCTGGACCTGTCCGCGTTCGTGCTGTTCTCCTCCTTCGCCGCCACCTTCGGCGCACCCGGCCAGGGCAACTACGCGCCGGGCAACGCGTTCCTGGACGCCTTCGCCGAGTGGCGCCGCGACGCCGGACTGCCCGCCACCTCGCTGGCCTGGGGCCCGTGGGGCGAGGGCGGCATGGCCGAGGGCGGCGTCGGCGACCGCATGCGCCGTCACGGCGTCATCGAGATGGCGCCCGAAATGGCCGTCTCCGCGCTCCAGCACGCCCTGGACCGGGACGAGTCGGTGCTGACCGTCGTCGACATGGAGTGGAAGCGCTTCGTCCTCGCCTTCACCTCCGGCCGTTCCCGGCCGCTGCTGCACGACCTGCCCGAAGCACAGGACGTCATCAAGGACATGCGGGGCGACGCCGAGACGGAGGACGCCGGCGCCGCTGCCCTCGCACAGAAGCTCGGCGGGCTGCCCGAGGCCGAGCAGGAGCGGCTGCTGCTGGAACTGGTGCGCAGTGCCGCGGCGACCGTGCTGGGCTACGCCGGCGCCGATGCCGTCGAGGCCGTACGTGCCTTCAAGGAGCTGGGCTTCGACTCGCTCACCGCGGTCGAGCTGCGCAACCGGCTCAGCGCCGCCTGCAGCCTCAAGCTGCCACCGACGCTGATCTTCGACTACCCGACGCCGAACGCGCTGGCCAAGCACCTGCGCGCCGAGCTGTCCGGTGGACAGTCGGCGGCCGCGGCCCCGCTGCCCACCGCGGCGGCTGCGGCCGACGACGAACCGATCGCGATCGTCGCGATGAGCTGCCGCTTCCCCGGCGGCGTGCACTCGCCCGAAGAGCTGTGGCAGCTGCTGACCTCCGGCGGTGACGCGCTGTCGGAGTTCCCGGCCGACCGTGGCTGGGACGTGGAATCCCTCTACAACCCGGACCCGGACGCGCAGGGCACCAGCTACACCCGCGAGGGCGGCTTCCTCACCGGCGTGGCCGAGTTCGACCCCACCTTCTTCGGTATCTCGCCGCGTGAAGCGATGGCGATGGACCCGCAGCAGCGGTTGCTGCTGGAGACCAGCTGGGAGGCGTTCGAGCGCGCGGGCATCGACCCGGCGACGCTGCAGGGCAGCCAGTCCGGCGTCTTCGTCGGGACCAACGGCTCCGACTACTCCATCCTCATGCGGAACACCACCGACGGCTACGAAGGTCACCTGGCCACCGGCAGTGCCGCCAGCGTGGTTTCCGGTCGGCTCAGCTACGTCTTCGGCCTGGAGGGTCCGGCGGTCACCGTCGACACCGCCTGCTCGGCGTCGCTGGTCGCACTACACCTGGCTGTCCAGGCGCTGCGTACCGGAGAGTGCGAACTGGCGCTGGCCGGCGGCGCGACCGTGATGGCAACCCCCGGCACCTTCATCGAGTTCAGCCGACAGCGCGGACTGTCCTCCAACGGCCGCAGCAAGGCGTTCTCGGCGGACGCCGACGGCTTCAGTCCCGCCGAGGGTGTCGGCATGCTGCTCGTGGAGCGGCTGTCCGACGCGCGGAAGAACGGCCACCCGGTGCTGGCCATCGTCCGTGGCACCGCGATCAACCAGGACGGTGCGAGCAACGGCCTGACGGCGCCGAACGGGCCGTCCCAGCAGCGCGTCATCCGCCAGGCGCTCGCCAACGCCCGGCTCACCGTCGCCGATGTCGACGTCATCGAGGCGCACGGCACGGGTACGACGCTGGGTGACCCGATC
>NZ_JBEOVN010000376.1:0-3061 GCF_040295565.1 Streptomyces sp. NPDC002785
GCCGCCTCACCGTCGGCGTACCGGCCGAGGAGACCCGCCGCCGCGTCCTAGCGTTCCTGCCTGACGCCCCCAGGCGGCCGCTTGCGCCCGCGGCCGGGAGGCTGCGGGGGCGCGGGCCTCGGGGATCCTGCCGCCGTGGTGCCGCAAGTCCCCGAAGACCGCCGCTGCGGCGAACCGCAGAGCTATGACGGGCTGGTGCGCATGTATCGGCGCTCGGAGGCCACGCGGACTACCGCTGCACCTTGAAGGCGCAGCGGTAGGTGTGTCTCTCCGTCAGGACCAGATGCCCAACATCAGGTACGAGAGCCACCCCGACACATGGATGGTCGAGTCAGCCACGCCGAAGATGCCGCTGTCCGCGTCGACCGAGGCGGAGAACCCCGCCTGAATGAAGTACCAGTGGCCGCCCGTTGCCGGGAAGTGCGTGTCTGCGTCGATCCACTCGCCTTCCGTATGGTCACCATGTGCCTCGAACCAGCCCACGCCGTCATTCCAGCCCGGTGCGATGGGGGCTGCCGGCAGCGCTGTCTGGGCGGTGTCGTCCCAGATCTGAAGCGTGGTCGCGAACCGGCTGTGTGCGACATAGCCCATCGCCTGCTGGTGCCAGTCCCTGTTGAAGTAGATCGACGTGCTGAGTCGCAGGGCGGGGTTGTCCTGGGGGACGAAGAACCAGGAACCCATGCTGAGGGAACACGCGTCGGAAGATCCGATGGCTTGCACGTCCAGGCTGAAAGTCGCATGCTCGGCACTGACCGCGGCGCCCGAACCGGACGTAAAACCCCCGTCGTACGGCGGCGACTTGAGGACGAAGTCGACATCCGCGTTCATCCGCCAGTCCTGCGGCGCAGCCGCATATGCGGGGGGCGAGGACGAGGTCCCGGTCTTGGTCTCCAGCCGCCCCTTCTGGTCGGCTCCGAGTGGCTTCGCGGCCTCCCGCAGGTCGGGAACGTCCAGGAGTCGGTCCACGACGGGACGCGCCAACCCGGCGTCGTGCTCGAACTGCTTCTGCCGGCGTACGGCGTCGGCCTGGAGCCGTTCGACGAACCCTGTGCCGACATCGTCGGCGGTCCGGGGCTCAGGCCTGGATGACGCGAGTGAGGCCTCAAGTGACCTGACCTCATCGATGCCTTGAGCATGGCGGGGGTGGAGCAGCGTTGGCATCCTGGTGCACCTCGAAGCGATGGACAGACCCGTCGACTGGTGGAGCGAGGTGAACTTCGCTACGAAGAACGGGCGAAGTCGTGGTCAGGTTGAACCGGCCTGGACGTTGGTCCGGCCGTCGCCCACCTAGGCCGTCGGGCTGCGCGACGTTGTGTCGTTCATCGGCACCTTCCTTTTCAGGCTCTCACGCACAGCCGCGGCTCGCATCCGGTTGAGCCCGACCCCGGGACACCGATCGTCCGGGAGGGACGATCTTCGGCAAGGTCCCAGCGCCCTGGACCCTCTCCCCGCCGATCCACAGGCTTTGACAATTGCTCCGCGCGTGGGCGCCACGGACCGAGCACCGGAAAGTGTGGGGTGCCCAGGGGGGTGGCTAACTTGATCTTTAACCTGGGGTGTCGAACGGCTTCTCTTACTTGATCACTCGGTCTGGTAACTGCCGTGCATGTAGGCGGCCTTCGGCTGAGCATGTGATCCGACCAAGGAACACACAACGCTCAGCACGAAGGCCGTGGGGATGAGTCTGCTGCATCACGTCGTCCGGCAGGATCCGTTTGCGGAACTGTCACGCTTCCGGGGTGCGTTCTACTCCTGTCTGACCCGGCGTGCGGACGCGTTGTTCGAACTCGCGGACGCCGTGTTGTGCGCGGATGGTCCGGTCCGGTCGCTGGTGGAGCTGTCGCTGGTGGGCGAGCACCGTCGCGGGCACGGTGGGCTCTACGACGCCCTGGCTGCGGGCCAGGTCGATGTGGCCCGGCTGCGGCGGGCCCTGGCGGAGGTGCCGCTGCCGCGGGCGGCGGACGGACGGCTGGTCCTGGCCGCCGACATCACCTGCTGGCTGCGGCCCAGCGCGCACACCTCACCGCAGCGGATCCTGTGCCACACCTACGGGCGGGGCAAGGACCAGCACATTCCCGTTCCCGGCTGGCCGTACTCAGTGATCTGCGCACTGGAGACGGGACGTACCTCGTGGACCGCGCCGCTGGACGCGCTGCGGCTGGCACCGGGCGACGACGCTGCCACCGTCACGGCCGGGCAGATGCGTGAACTTGTCGAGCGGCTGATCGCGGCCGGGCAGTGGAAGGACACCGACCCGCAGATCCTGATCGTGGTGGATGCCGGATATGACGTGCCTCGCCTGGCCTTCCTGCTGAAGGATCTGCCGGTGCAGGTGCTGGGCCGGATGCGTTCGGACCGTGTCCTGCGCCGTGCGGCACCGCCCCGCGAGCCCGGCGTCCGGGGCCGTCCGCCCCGCCATGGCGGCGAGTTCGCCTTCGGTGACCCCACCACCTGGAACATCCCCGACGCGCAAACGGTGACCGCAACCCGTCTCTACGGCACCGCCACCGTCCGGGCCTGGGACCGGCTCCATCCGCGACTGACCCACCGTTCGGCCTGGACTGCCCAGCTGGGCGCCCTGCCGGTGATCGAGGGGACCGTGATCCGCCTGCAGGTCGAGTACCTGCCCAGCGGTGCGACGCCGAAGCCGGTGTGGCTGTGGTGGTCGGGCACCGACGCCACCACAGCCGACATCAACCGTCTGTGGCAGGCGTTTCTGCGACGCTTCGACATCGAGCACACCTTCCGCCTGTTCAAACAGACCCTGGGCTGGACCTGCCCGAAGATCCGCACCCCCGAAGCCGCCGACCGCTGGACCTGGCTGATCGTCGCCGTCTTCACCCAGCTCCGGCTCGCCCGCCCGCTGGCGGCAGACCTCCGGCGGCCGTGGGAGAAGCCGGTCCCGCCCGACAGACTCACCCCCGCACGAGTCAGTCGCGACTTTCGGCACCTCCGGCCGAAGGCCACGAGGCTGTCGCACGGCTCCTGCCCGGTGAAAGTCAAGAGCCCTTCTTGGACGTGTGGTTGATGAGCTTGTTGAGGTTGTGCACCGTGCCGAGGA
>NZ_JBEOVN010000377.1:0-2904 GCF_040295565.1 Streptomyces sp. NPDC002785
TCCAACGACACCCCGACCCCTCCCGCCCACAGACAAGACGATCATGCCATCCCGACCACTACAGACCGCCGCTTTGCGGATTTCCCAACGGAGTCGTTCACGCCGGGGCTTTCACACAAGATCCCAGGTAACTACCTCGCTGCGGGAGCAGTTCGGCTGGTCCTCGCCGGTGTGATCGAGGACCTGGAGGACCGGAAGCTGTGCACCGATGCGATCGGTATTGAGCTTTCGGTGTGCCGGCTCCGGGCCGATTTGCCCGTCATCCACCAGCGGCTTACGCGACGCCACGAGAACGAATCCGAGGCGTTGCGATGGCACCTGGCCAGGGCCGGCGAACTGGCCGGGATCCTCGAACAAGCAGCAGTCGATGACTTCACCGTCGACGCCACCACGCGCCCGGTCGATGAGGTCGCCACCGAGGTGACCAGGAAGGCGGGCTGGGTGTGACGCAGCTTTCATGCCTGCGTCGGATCAATGGCGAAGCGCCCGGGGCGGGCGGCGCGGACGTAGTGGGCCGCACGCCAGGCAGCTGGCGCGACCAGCGTCGTCCTCGCTCCCACCGCCCCCGACCCCCTGGCATCCCTCGAGTCGCTCGCCCGCGCCCTGGACCCCGCCCCCTGAAGCGGGAAACGCTGGCCAGGGCCGCCGGGCTGGTGGCGGCCCTCACCTGACCCGGGGGCCGATCGATGTCCGGTCCGAGTCGCCCGAGGATGAGCGGTTCCAGGAGAACCTGGAGGCCACGAAGGCGTACTACAACCAGCACTGGACGCTGTGTGCGCCCCGGTGCGCTGGGCGGCCACCCCGAGCGAAAGACCGCGTTGGAGGCCGTGGACGAGCATTGGAACCCGGAGTGGCAGCGGCACTACGCCACCGTGCGCGAGCTGGTGACCGGGCCGATGTCCTGCCCGGCGTCACCGTGCACGGGATGGACGTCGGCAAGTGGCTGCGGAGGCAGCGTCAGCACATCATGGTCTGGACCGGGCTGATGGACGGGCAGCGCGATCTCCTGGAGGCGATCGGCGTCGTCCCGCTGCCACCGGAGCAGGAGACGCCCGCGAAGCCGTCCCGAATCGAGCGCGGCCGGCCCCGCGATGCGTGGGCCGCGACGGGAGGGGCCGCTCAGCCGTCGGCCCCGGAAAGGCTTTCCGAGACCGCTTCAGCGAACGACGCGATCGCTTCGTTGTACCGGCTCGGCACCCAGACCACCGAGGTCAGCCACGCGAGCGGCGCCCCCTCCAGCGGACGCCACACCAGACCGTCGATGAGCGGTGTGACCGGGGCCTCGTTGAGGTGGATGCCACGACCTGCGAGTACGAGCCCGTGCACGAAGTGGGGATTGCGTGCGTGTCTGATCGATCCGGGCAGGAATCCCTCGTCCCGGCAAATGGTGAGCATGTGGTCGTAGAGGCGCGGCGCCATCGCACGCGGGAAGATCACCAGCGGCGTCCCGTCGAAGTCCCTCAGCCGGACCGCACCGCCGCCCGCTGCCGCGGCATGGTCCGACCGCAGCACGACGCCCAGTTCGCGCCGCGCCACAGGGCCCGATTCCAGGCCCACCGTGTCCGACGGGTGCCGGACCACCCCCGCATCCAGTTCGCCCTCGCGCAGCCGGGCCAACTGTTCGTCCGTGGTGAGTTCATGGAGATCGAGCAGCACATCGGGCACCCGGTCGGCAAAACCGGCGGTGAGAGTCCGCAGCACTGTCGGGCCGGTGTCCGGCGGTACGCCGACACGCAGCACACCTGACTCGCCGGGACGGATCCTGCGCATCGCCTCGCGCGCGGTGTCCACCCCGGTGAGTACCGGCCGCACATGCTCAAGGAGCAGTGCCCCGGCCTCGGTCAGCTGGACGCGGTGCCGCGTCCGGTCGAACAGCCGTACCCCGAGTTCGCGCTCCAGGTCGCGGATGCGCTGCGACAGAGGCGGCTGGGCCATGTGCAGGCGTTCCGCCGCCCGGCCGAAATGCAGTTCCTCGGCAAGGACGGCGAAGTAGCGCAGGTGGCGGAGCTCCATGAGCGGACCATATCGCTCCGATATCGCCGCCAGTCCCGATTGGTGTTGGCCGGATCACATCCCTGCCTGTTTGCATGACTGCTCACGGGACGCCCGCTCACGGACATCCGCCCGTCACTCCGGCTCCCCTGCGGCCCCGCCGCCTCCTTCCTTTGCACATACTGAGAAAGGCATGCCCTTCATGGCTGAGAACAGCACCGTCGTCGTCACCCGCCACCCGATGACGGCCACGGCCGCCGATGTCTACGTCGCCGAGGTCACCCTCAACCGTCCCGACAAGCTCAACGCCTGGACCGGCGGCATGCGGAGCCAACTGGTCGCGGCACTCGACTCGCTGGGGGCGGACGAGCGGTGCCGCGCGGTCGTTCTCACCGGCGCCGGCCGCGCGTTCTGCGCCGGTCAGGACCTCGCCGAGACCGCGGCGATCGATCCCGACGACCACGCGGCAGCCGAGGCATGGATAGACGACTTCGGCCGCCTCTTCCGCGCCGTACGCAGCCTGGACAAGCCGGTCGTGGCCGCCGTCAACGGCGTCGCAGCGGGCTCGGGTTTCCAGTTCGCCCTGCTCGCCGACTTCCGCATCGGCCACGCCACGGTCCGGATGGGGCAGCCGGAAGTGCTGTCCGGCATCCCCAGCATCACCGGCATCTGGGCCATGCGGGGCATCCTCGGCCGGGCGAAGACCACCGAGTTCGCGCTCGGTGGCCGCCTCGTCGACGGCGCCGAGGCCGAGCGGCTTCTACCTGATGGGGCTGGGGCTGGTGTCCGCGCTGGTGGTGCTCTTCTCCTTCCGGGAGACGCGGCACCTGCCGCTGACGCGCACCACCGTGCTCGAAAAGTAGCACCGTACCGACGAGCGGTGGCGGCCGTCCCGGGAGCTCCGGAACGGCC
>NZ_JBEOVN010000378.1:0-2891 GCF_040295565.1 Streptomyces sp. NPDC002785
CCCCGGCGCGACGCGCTGCCTCAGCCACCCGAGTGCCCTGGCCCTTCGTGGCATCCCGGTGATGTGCACGCCGCCGCTCGACTAGTCCAGGTAGGTGCCGACGAAGGCCCCGTCGAAGCCGAGCGCGGCCAGGCCCTGCTCGACGCTGGAGTAAGTCGTTCCGTCCGGGATGGCGATCAGTGCGTCGAAGTCGGCTCGGCTGATCTCCGGTTCGAGCCACTGGTTGCTGCAGCGGCAGCAAACCCAGACGTTCCGTCCGTGGTTGATGAGTAGCCAATCGCGGCGGGCGCGGCAGGCCGTGCACATCACCGGGATGCCACGAAGGGCCAGGGCACTCGGGTGGCTGAGGCAGCGCGTCGCGCCGGGGCCGCTGGGCGGCTGCGTCTCGTACTCGAGTTGCAGCAGGGGATCGGTGCCGGCGGGGAGGACGGGCAGCACGGGTGTCGGCTCTGCGGGGCGGTCGGTGGTTCTGAGCACGAGCGTCATCTCCCGGTCGAGGTGCTTCTGTTTCCATCCGTAACAGCCGGTGGAGCTGCTTGTCCAGGGGTTTCTCGAAGGCCGGCGGGCCGGTCACCCGGCCCGCCGGACCCTCGTCAGCGGCGCGGTGGGCGGTTGCGTGGGTCGGAGGCGGTGGGGCGAGCTGCTGCCGTGGGTGCCGTCCGGTTGTTGGTGCGACTGGCCGGGGCCCTTGTCTGGCTGGTGCCGGCCTGCGGGCGGCGCGTCGCTTCACCCGGGTGAGCGGGAAGCTGGGCAAGGCGGCGCAGTCGCCAGACAAGCACGTCGTTCACGTCGTCAGCCGTGTCGAGTTCGCGCATCTCGATGGCCTGCTGGAGGAGGGCCTTGGGGTCGTGGCCTGCGTGCTCGGCCTGGGCAAGTGTGGCGGTCAGGGCATCGGCCGTGGACGAGCTGTCTGCTCGCATCACCCCGTCGGGCAGTGCTGCGCGGATGGTGGCCTGGTGGGCGCGGCGTTCGGCTTCCGGTAGAGCGCGACCTTGGTCGTGTAGGGCCTGCATGGGAGTGGCAGCGGCCTGTCGGTAGGCGGCTCGCAGATGCTCGGCGGTCTGTCGGGAAGCGTGAGCCTGCTGGGCGTGTCCCCGGGCAGAGTGCCAGCGGGCGGCGGCGATCGTGACCAGGACCAGGGTGGAGAGGAGCATGGCGGTGGTGCCACCGTCCTCGCCACGTCCGAGGGCGCTGCCAGCCTGGATGATGCCCCGGGCCGCCGAGCGGATCGCCCGCGTGTCGGCATGCTCCGCTCGGACGTGGCTGCGGGTGGCACGCTCGAAGGATCGGGCGGCGGCGCCCAGCTCGGCGCGGGTAGCGGCTGGGGAGGTCTGTGTCACCGCGTCCAGGAGTTCGCCGATCCCCACCAGTTGACCTGCGGCTTCG
Source organism: Streptomyces sp. NPDC002785 (assembly GCF_040295565.1). Taxonomy (NCBI): domain Bacteria; kingdom Bacillati; phylum Actinomycetota; class Actinomycetes; order Kitasatosporales; family Streptomycetaceae; genus Streptomyces; species Streptomyces sp. NPDC002785. The sequence goes on from NZ_JBEOVN010000378.1 coordinate 1,387, forward strand.
TCGTCGTCGCTGTCGAGCAGGACGGCGGCGCGCTCGGCGATACCGGTAGCGTTGCGTCGTTCTCGGGCGGGCGGGGACCAGTCCGTTCGGCCGCTGGTCGCCGCCGGGTGCGTCGTCTGGTCAGCGGTGTCGTCGGCCAGTCGGCGGCGGATCTTGGGGAGTGAGAGGTCGGGGGCCAGCTTGGAGCCGGGGTACCAGATCGGTGCGCCGTCGCGGTTACGGTCACCGGGAAGCGCGACGTTGTAGCCGATGGCGTCGCCAGACGGGGCGTTTCGGACCTTCACACGGAGGCCCGCCTCCCGGAGCCTGGCGAAGAACTCCTCTTCGGTGGCCGCCCCGGCGAGGGCTTGGCGCACGGCTTCGCGGAGAGTCTCGCGAGGGGCCTCGGACCGACCGGTGCGCTCGGCCTTGAAACGCTCCGCGCTGGTGGGGGACTTCGCTCCGGTGCCGTCGCCGGGCCTGAGCTGGCGGAACCCCATCTCCTTCTCGATGCGGCGGCATTCGGCCTGGGCCTTCTTGAAGTCGTAGTTCATCCTCGGACGGCGCAGGTCACCTCGGACCATGGTGGCCAGGATGTGGATGTGGTCGTCGGCGTGCCGTACGGCGACCCAACGGCAGCCGTCCGGATCGCCTTCAGGGGCGAGGTTGACGGCGTGGACCAGGCGGCGGGCGACGGTGTTCCATTCGGCGTCGGTCAGGTGTCGGTCGCCGGGGTCGGTGCGGACCGAGCAGTGCCAGACGTGCTGGGCAGGTGCCGTGGTGCCGGCCTGCTTGACCCGCAGGTCCAGCGCTGCGGACAGGCGGGCGAGGGTGACCTTGGGGTCGGGGTCGGGGCTGGTGTCTCGTCCGGGGTCGGGGGCGAAGCCGTCCCAGCTCCCGACGAGGTGCGCGTCGGTGTGTTCGTCGCGTTTGCCGGGGCCGTACAGGTAGACGAGCAAGCCGTGGGTTCGTGAGCCGCGTCGGATCTTGGGGACCATCAGAGTCGCTTCTTCACCAGGGTGTCGGCCACGTCGTCAATACGGGCCAGGAGTCGGGTCAGGGTTGTGAGGGCGTTTTCGAGTTCGCCGGGCCTGGGCTGCCCCCCAGCGTTGTGGACGTAGGCGATCTGGTTGATGTTGTTGCCGACCCGGGAGAGGGCGGTGCGCAGGGCGGCCAGCTCGTCGATGGCGTCGTCGAGCTGTTCGTTGGTGTGCAGGGTGGTGGAACCGCGGGCGGCGGCGAGGAAGCGCGCGACGGTGACGCTGCGCTGCGCGGCGGCGGCGACGATCTCGGCTTTCTCTGTGTCGGAGAGGCGGGTGGTCGTCTTGCGGGTGCGCTCGGTCGGGTTGCGGCTGCGGCGACGCGGCTTGCGGTCGGGGAAGGGGGACGCGCTCGGGCTCGGCTGCTCTCGGTCGCTGTGGCGATCTGCTTCTCCCCCCGCGTCCGGCACCCCCGGGTGCCGGTCGTCCGGAAGGCGACAACAAACAACATTAAACCAGAGACCCGCCAGAAGAAGACGTGAGAGG
>NZ_JBEOVN010000379.1:0-2882 GCF_040295565.1 Streptomyces sp. NPDC002785
GCCCGCTCGAAGCGGGCCCGCGCCTCGGAGAGATCCACGAGCGGCTCCGGATAGTCCAGCGCGGCCCGCTCCGGACCCGGCAGCTTCCACGGCTCATGGACGGAGGGGCCCTTCAGCCCGGCCAGTTCGGGCACCCAGCGGCGCACGTAGTCGCCCCGCGGATCGAACCGCTTGCCCTGGACCACCGGGTTGAGGACGCGATTGGGGCGGGTGTCCGTGCCGGTGCCCGCCACCCACTGCCAGTTCAGCTGATTGTTCGCCACATCGCCGTCGACCAGCAGATCCAGGAAGTGGGCGGCGCCGACCCGCCAGTCCACGTACAGCGTCTTGGTGAGGAAGCTCGCCACCAGCATGCGTCCCCGGTTGTGCATCCACCCCTCGTACGCCAGTTGCCGCATCGCGGCGTCGACCAGGGGATAGCCGGTGCGACCGGCCCGCCAGGCGGCGATCTCGTCCCCGTCCGACCTCCAGTGGTCCTCGCGTGGGCGGTAGTCGGCGCGGGCGGCATCCGGGCGGGCGGCGAGCACCTGGTGGTGGAAGTCCCGCCAGGCCAGCTGCCGTACGAACGCCTCGGCGCCCGGCCCGCCCTTTTCCTGGGCCCGGTGCACCACTTCGGTCGCGGAGACACAGCCGAAGTGCAGATACGGGGAGAGCCGCGATGTCGCATCGCCGGCCAGGTCGTCACGACCGCTCTCGTAGCCGGCCATCGCGCCGTTCAGCCAGCACGACAGGAGCCGGCGCCCCACGGACTCGCCGCCCGCGGCGAGTCCCGGGGAGACACCCGCCCTCTCCGGGCGTTCGGGCGGCGGCTCCGAGCCGAGCGATCGCGGCAGTCGCACCGACCGCGGAGGAGCCAGTGTGCCCCGCACCCCCTCCGCCTCCCAACGGCGGAAGTACGGGGTGAACACCGAGAAATGATCGCGGCCCGCAGGGACGACCCGGCCCGGCACGAGCGCTGTGACCACTGTGTCATGGACGTGCAGGGAGCAGCCGACGGCCGACAGCGCCGTACGCAGACGTTCCTCGCGGCGCATCGCGTATCCGCTCACCCCGCCCGCGATGTGCAGGCTCCGCGCACCGGTCTCCACGACCGCGGCACGGGCAGCAGCCACCACATCGCCGTCCCGGACGACGAGCCGTCCGCCGCGGCGGCGCAGCCCCGCATCGAGGTCGGCGAGGCAGTCCGCGAGGAACGCCCGCCGGTTCGGCGTGGCGAAGCCGGCCCGGTGGATGCCCTGGTCGTGGACGAACAGGGGAACGACAGCATCCGCGTCGCGCACCGAGGCCAGCAGCATCGGATTGTCGTGCAGCCGCAGGTCGGAGGTGAACAGCGCCACGGAGACTGTCATGTACGTGTGCCCTTACCGGTGTGGGTCATGCCATTCTCACGCAACGGGAACCCGGTCCGGGAATCCGTTCTCGGGCCGGGTCTTCGGCCGCAGCGCCGCCCGCAGCACGAGAAAGACCAGCAGCCCGAACGGCGACAGCAGAATCGTCAGCACCAGCAGCGGCCCCATCACCAGCGGAGAGATACCCAGTCGGCGTCCTTCCAGGAACATCCACTGGCCCAGCAGCAGATCCCAGGCGATGACCTGCGCCCAGATCGCCCCCGCCCCGTTCGCCAGGGCCATCAGATCGCGGAAGGTGTCGATGTCGGGGCTGCGCACCGCGTCCCAGAGCTCGGGGAGGACCGGCACGGCCATGACCAGATAGAGCGCAATCACCGGCAGGACGGTGAGCGGTGATGCGGCGATACGCGCCGTGGGACGCCAGTTCGGCGCGAGGATCATGAGCAGCCAGAACGGGGCTGCCAGGAAGAACGAGATCTCGAAGAGTGCACCGGTCATGCTGCGAGCTCCTTGTCGGCGGAATCGGAGGTGGAATCTGAATCGGCCCTCTGCCGTACGGGAGTTGACCTCAGCGCCCCATAGCCGCACACGGCTGTCGCCGCCACTGTCAGAGCCGCGGCGACGAGCGTCGCACCGTCCGGGTGAATCAGCGGCTGACCACGCAGCGCCTGCCAGGTGACCAGCGCGACGACCGCCGCGTACGCACCGGAGGCGACCAGCACCAACCGCAGCCGGACCCGCGGGTCGCGCAGCCGGGGGAAGCGCGGGGCCAGGGCGACCAGCGCGAGCAGGAAGAGCGGCAGCAGTTGGAGTGCGTGCATGCCGACGAAGTGCGGTATGCGCAGATCGCCGCCGGTCGTCGACCAGCCGGTGAGCGGCATCGACGGGCCGCCGTCCGGTACGCCGACGGAATGTGCGCCTATCACATCGGCGCTGTCCAGGTTCCCTGCCGCCCGCTGCCCGGGCGTGGGCTGCGTCATCAGGAAGCCGAATCCGGTGCCCACCAGCGCGAGCAGTACTCCCGAGCGGATCGCCCAGGCGGCGGCACGATCGGCGATGCGGGCGCGCAGCAGTAGGACGGCTATGACCAGTGTGCCGGTCCAGAGCACGACGACGGTGACGGCCATCGTGCTGAACAGCGTCTCGTCGAACGGGGTTGCGTGGTTGAAATGACTGCGCATCCCGCGGATCACCTGGCCGGTGATGATCGCCATCTCGCCCAGGCTGGACAGGGCGACCACGGTTCCGGCCCACCAGCCGAAGCGCCGACCGCGGGTGACCAGCGTCAGCATCCAGGCGAGCGCGAGTGCGTACACGACGAACGAGAGCGCGAACTTGAACGGCTTGAACCATATCGCCGAGCCCGCCAGGACCCGGTCGTCGACTATCAGTCCCACGGCCGAGACGAGCGCCATGACGGCCATCGCGGCAGCGAAGAGGCCTAGGGGCAATGCCGTTCGGTTAGCCATCTGACGGGCTTGGCAACGTGCTGATCTCGATGTGGACGGTGGTCCTGTGGGTGCGGTGGTCGAT
>NZ_JBEOVN010000380.1:0-2879 GCF_040295565.1 Streptomyces sp. NPDC002785
ATACGCCAGGAGTTCACCGGCCACATCAACCACGCCATCATGCACGGGCACCTGTGGTCGCCCTCGTACTTCTCGGCATCCTGCGGCGGAGCACCATTGGCGATCGTCCGCCAGTACATCGAGCAGCAAAAACGCCCGCTCCAGCCTGCGGGTCAGAGCAGTCTTGAGATGCGTTTCATCCCCGGCGTGAACGCCGGGGCTTTCACACAAGATCCCAGGTAACCCCATCAGGCCTGCATGGTTCGCCTCTTGCTTCTTGTGACGTCTTCTCGATGACCTCGCACGTGGAGTGCGTGGTGATCCTTGAGCCGGCAGGAAAGGGTGTTTGACCTGCGGCTTTGCGGGTGGGTGAGCCGCTCGACCTGTTTCCTGCTGTGCAGCGGGCCGAGCGGACAGATCACCCCCTGGACGTGGCTCGACCTGCGATTTCATGGCGGAAACGACCACGGCCGCGGCGACTTCAGGGCCTCGTTCGGAGATTCTTGACGCTCGGATGACGCTTGCTCTGAGGGTCTGGCCCAGCCGCATGGCTCTGGTCACTGGGGCGATCACGAGACGATTTCGGTATCTCGGGCCATGGCGGGCTGCTCGGTTCCCGGTGCACTTGATGTACCCCGGGTCGGGCAGTCGGTGAGCCGTGTCGTGGGCGTAGCGGGTTCGTGGCCGTTTGTGTCGGGTGGGCTTGGTAGAGGCGGTAGGTGGGGCGGACGGGGAGGTACTTGTCGACGAAGGCGTCCTGCGCCGCCGTTCTGGCCGGTGATGGCGTCGTAGACGTCGCCGAGGAACTCGAAGGGCATCTTCGGCCTTGGCATGAAGCCGTCGCCGAAGTCCCCCGCCATCCTGCCCGACCCCAGCGGCATGACCCGGAAGACCCCAAGAGCCCGGACGCGATCCCTGGGGCTCCGGCGCGTCACTTTCTGCCTGGTTTCGGGGCGAATGCGAGCCGAGGGGCTCAGCGGAGCATTACTCAGGGGCGTTTACGGGCCCATCCCGGCGTGCGTGGAGCTGGGCCGGGTCCGGGCCGTGACTGGCTGGCCATTTTTGCTCGTTGCTTCGGTGAAGCGTGCCGTGACAGCATTCGGCAGGTGTTCGATAACGGGGATGACATAGCAGGGCCGCCTGTTCGGCGTTCGAAGATCGCCGACTTGGCCGATTGGCCTGCTCCCGAGGTGCGGTCGACACCGGGTGTGGCCCTGGAGCCGGTCCCTGCCGTGACGCTGGAGGGAGATCGGACAGCGGCGGCTCAGCGTGAGTTTGCTGTGTTGCTGGGTGAGTTCCGGCGTACGGCGGTGCTGGTGCCGCTGGATGGGGCCGGGGATCTGTGGTCGGCGGAGCAGAACGGGGTGCGTTGGATCTGTGCGTTCTCGGACGAGGAGGCGCTTGCCCGGTTCGCGCGGGCTCGTGGGGATGCCGCGCGGGAGTGGGCGTATCAGGCGGTGTTGGGTGCGCGGTTGTTGGATGTGATGGTGCCGTTGTTGTCGGGGCCTGCGGGGGTGGCGCTGGATGCGGGCAGTGAGGACGGCGGGATGTTGTTTCCGCCGGTGGCGGGGATTGTGCCGGATGCGGTCGCGGTGGATCTCGGGGGGATGCGGTGAGCGGGGAGAGTTCTGATCTTCAGGTGCCGCCGGAGGCCCTGGCCGCGATCGCGAAGGGGATCGATCTGGCACATGCCGAGTTGAAGGATCTCGGCATGATCGGGCAGGCGTCGACGGGCCGGGGGTTCTCTGATCTTGCCCTGTCGGGGCTGGAGTTGGGGCATGGCGGGCTGACGTCGGAGTTCGAGACGTTCTGCAACCGGTGGGAGTGGGGCGTGCGGGCGCTGACGCAGAAGGGCAACGGCTTCGCGCTCGGGGTCGGGTTGTCGGCGGGGTCTTTCGCGGAGCAGGAGCAGTACATCAAGGACTCGGTCAAGATCGGCGTGAACTCTTTGAACGGGAATCCGCACCTGTCCGAGGAGGAGGTGAAGGCCATGAGCTGGGACACGGTCAGCAAGCAGTCCGCGTATGACGACCCGGACTTCAGCGGGGAGTCGATGCTGAAGGCGCATGAAGAGGTGAAGCAGAACTGGCAGGACACCGCCTACGACGTGGAGGACGCGGCGCTGGACTCGATGGAACGCTCCGGGCTGGTGGACCCGGCTGTGCGGGAAGCGGCGGATGAGCGGCTCAGGGAGCAGCTTGATCCGTCGCAGGAGACGATTCGTCAGGCGGAGCAGCCGCGGTGGGGGGAGAGTCGCTGATGGACTGGGGGAAGCTCGGCGGAGATCTTTACGACGGTGCGGGCAAGCTGGTCGACAAGGGCAAGGCGTTTGTCGGCGAAGGCATCGACAAGGGCACCGATTTCGTCGGTGCCGGTCTGGAGAAGGTCGGCGCGGACGAGTGGGCGGACGCGGTCGAGGACTGGGGCGACGAGACCGCGTCGTCGCTGGGTGCGAAGGTCGGGGAGCAGCAGCTCGGGCAGAGTGAGGAAGCCGACGAGCTGATCCACGGCAGGCCGGAGAAGATCAGTGCCGCGGTGAAGAACCTCCGCGATTTTCAGAAGGCGTTCGATCTCGTCGGCGGCGGGATGAAGAAGCTCGACTCCGGCCACTGGATGGGTGAGGCCGCCGACGCCTTCCGGGCGAAGTTCGAGACCCTGCCCACAGACTGGCTGCGCGCGGCGGATGCGTTCGAGGACGCGGCCGGGGCGCTGGAGACCTACGCCGGGACGGTCACGAGCGCGCAGGGCAAGGCCGGTGAGGCGATCGCTCTCTACAAGGAGGGCAAGCAGGACTACGAGACGGCCGCTGCCGCGTTCAAGGAGAAGGCCGAGGCATACAACGCGGTCCGCAACACCGACCACCCCCTCCCGCACCCGGGGAAGTTCTCCGATCCGGGCGC
>NZ_JBEOVN010000381.1:0-2876 GCF_040295565.1 Streptomyces sp. NPDC002785
GGAAGCTCCTGCATCAACCGACCACGAGCCGCCACCAACATCGACGCGTCGGACAGGGACAACACCCCCGCCACATGCGCCGCAGCCAGCTCACCAATCGAATGACCCGACAAGAAGTCAGGACGCAGCCCCCACGCCTCGACCAGACGGAACAACGCCACCTCGACCGCGAACAACGCAGGCTGCGTGAAACCCGTCCGATCCAGCAGCTTGGCGTCGTCACCGAACAGCACGTCCTTGAGCGGCTGTTCCAGATGCACGTCCAGCTCTTCACACACCGCATCCAGCGCCTGCGCGAACACCGGATACGCGGCATACAGGTCACGTCCCATACCGAGCCGCTGGCTGCCCTGGCCCGTGAAGAGGAAGGCTGTTTTGCCCCCCGTCGCGGACCCTGTCACCAGTCCCGGCGTCGGCTCGTCCGCGGTCAGGGCCGCCAGGCCCCGCCGGAGCTCCTCGGCATCCCGGCCGAGCAGTACGGCACGGTGCTCCAGGGCGGCGCGGGTGGTGGCCAGTGAGTACGCCAGATCCAGCGGCCGCAGCCCCTCGGTGGCAGTCACGTACGAACGCAGTCGTTCGGCCTGGGCGTGGAGCGCGTCGGCGTCGCGGGCGGAGATCGGCCACGCCAGAACGGGCAGGGTCACCTTCGGCGTCGTGTCGGCCGCAACATCGTCCGCCGGGGCCTGCTCGATGATCGCGTGGGAGTTGGTGCCGCTGTAACCGAAGGAGGAGACAGCGGCCCGGCGCGGGCGACCGGTCTCCGGCCACTCCTGGGCCTCGGTCAGCAACTCGATGTCGCCGGCCGACCAGTCCACGTGCGGGGTGGGTTCGAAGACGTGCAGCGTCTGCGGCAGCACGCCGTGTTCCATCGCCTTGACCATCTTGATGATGCCCGCGACGCCCGCGACGGCCTGGGTGTGGCCGATGTTGGACTTCACCGAGCCGAGCAGCAACGGCCGCCCCTCGGGGCGGTCCTGGCCGTAGGTGGCCAGCAGTGCCTGCGCCTCGATCGGATCGCCCAGTGTGGTGCCGGTGCCGTGCGCCTCGACCGCGTCCACGTCCGACGTGGTCAGTCCGGCGTTGGCCAGCGCCTGGCGGATGACTCGCTGCTGCGACGGTCCGTTGGGCGCCGTCAGGCCATTGCTCGCGCCGTCCTGGTTGATGGCGGTGGAGCGCAGCACGGCGAGCACCGGGTGGCCGTTGCGCCGCGCGTCGGAGAGCCGCTCGACCAGTAGCACGCCCACTCCCTCGGACCAGATGGTGCCGTCCGCGTCGCCGGAGAACGCCTTGATCCGGCCGTCGGCGGCCAGGCCGCGCTGGCGGCTGAACTCCAGGAAGGCGCTGGGGGTGGACATGACCGTGACGGCACCTGCCAGCGCCAGCGAGCACTCGCCGTTGTGCAGCGCCTGCGCCGCGAGATGCAGCGCCACCACCGACGACGAGCACGCCGTGTCGATGGTGAGGGCGGGGCCCTCCAGGCCGAAGGTGTAGGAGAGCCTGCCGGACGCCACGCTCGCCGAGTTGCCCGTACCCAGATGGCCTTCGAGGCCCTGCGGCTCGTCCAGCCACAGGGTCAGGTAATCCTGCTCGTTGGAGCCGATGTACACGGCGGTCTTGCTGCCGCGGAGGGTCGCCGGGTCGATGCCGGCCCGCTCGAACGCCTCCCAAGTGGTCTCCAGCAGCAACCGCTGCTGCGGATCCATCGCCAGTGCCTCGCGTGGAGATATCCCGAAGAAGGCCGCGTCGAAGTCGGCGACATCGTGCAGGAAGCCGCCCTCGCGGACGTAGCTGGTGCCTTCGAGGTCGGGGTCGTCGCTGTGGAGGGTGCCGAGGTCCCAGCCGCGGTCCGCCGGGAAGGGGGTGATCCCGTCGCCGCCGGAGACCAGCAGCTGCCACAGGTCCTCGGGTGAGCGCACGCCGCCGGGGAAACGGCAGCTCATCGCCACGATCGCGATCGGGTCGTCGTTCGCGGCGGTTGTCACCCGGTCCGGGACGATCGCTTCGGCCTCGTCACCCAGAATCTCGGTACGCAGATGGCCTGCCAGGGCGAGCGAGGTCGGGTAGTCGAAGACCAGCGTGGGCGAGAGCCGCAGCCCGGTCGCCTCGCGGAGCAGGTTGCGCAGTTCGACGGCGGTGAGCGAGTCGAAGCCCAGCTCCTTGAACGCCCTTCCCTCCTCGACCGCCTGCGGTCCCGCGTAGCCGAGCACCGCCGCGACCTGTGAACGGACCAGGTCCAGCAGCAGCCGGTGCTGCTCGCCCTCGCTGAGCCCGGCGAGCCGCTGTGCCGACCCGGCGTCGCCCGCACCGGCGTTGGTGTGCACCGCGCGCCGCGCCGGGATCCGGACCAGGCCGCGCAGCAGCGGCGAGATCGCGCCCGTCGCCGCCTGGGCGCGCAGTGCCACGGCGTCCACCCGCATCGGGGCCAGGGCCCCGTCGGTGGCAGTGAGTGCCGCGTCGAGCAGCGCCAGGCCCTCGGCCGGCGTCAGCGGCGGCAGTCCCGCCCGCCGCATCCGGCTGATGTCGACCTCGTCCAGGCCGCCGGCCATGCCGGAGCCCGCCCAGGGGCCCCACGCCAGCGAGCTTGCCGGCAGCCCTTCGGCCCGGCGGTGTGTCGCCAGCGTGTCCAGGAACGCGTTGGCGGCGGCGTAGTTGCCCTGCCCCGGGCTGCCGAAGATCCCGGAGGCGGAGGAGAAGAGAACGAATGCGGACAACGGGAGACCCCGCGTCAGCTCATGCAGGTTCCACGCCGCGTCCGCCTTCGGACGCAGCACACGCACCAGGCGCTCGGGCGTGAGCGAGCCGATGATGCCGTCGTCCAGCACACCGGCGGTGTGCACCACGGCGGTCAGCGGGTGCGCGGCCGGAATCGCCGCCAG
>NZ_JBEOVN010000382.1:0-2870 GCF_040295565.1 Streptomyces sp. NPDC002785
CCTGAATCAGGGGGCTCAGGCGTATCCGGACCCCGCTCAGGGGCGCGGAACGTTGCGCAGGCCGGCCCCGGCCAGCTGCCGTGCACTGCGCTCAGGGGCCACAGGCGGTGCGCCCTCGGTCAACCGCCTTCCGCCGCCCGCCCCTACAGTCGCATCGGCTATGCCCGCACGGCGCCTGAGACATTGCCGGATGCAAGGTGTCCGCATCCTCATTCCGGTATGGACCAGCATGAGCACCGCAGTGTCACCGAAAGACCGCCCACGACCGAATTCGGCCTGGGCCCCGTTCGCAGCGCGTGTCTTCCGCGCGCTGTGGATCGCGCAACTCGTCTCCAATATCGGCAGCTGGATGCAGACCGTGGGCGCACAGTGGCTGCTGGTCGGGCAGGATGCCGCACTGGTGACGCTCGTTCAGACCGCCTCCAGCCTCCCCGTCGTGCTGCTGGCCCTGCCTTCGGGCGTGCTGGCCGACCGTTACGACCGCCGCAGGGTGCTGCTGGCCGCGCAGTTCGCCATGCTCGCCATCTCCAGCGTGCTGACCGTCCTGGCGTTCGCGGATGAGCTCACTCCGGGGCTGCTGCTCAGCCTCACGTTCCTGCTGGGATGCGGCACCGCTCTGATGGGCCCGGCCTGGCAGGCGATCCAGCCGGAGCTCGTGGAACGCAGCCAGTTGGGACAGGCGGCCGCACTCGGCGGCGTGAACATGAACCTGGCCCGCGCCCTCGGCCCGGCCCTGGGCGGAGCGGTGGTCGCGGCAGCAGGCGCGGGCTGGGTTTTCGCCTTCAACGCCGCTTCCTACCTCGGCATCGCCGCCGTTCTCACGCTTTGGAAGCGACCGCTGGCCCAGGCGCCCACGGCTGAGGGCGAGAAGTTCCTGACGGCCCTGCACGCCGGCCGCCGCTATGTGTGGTACGCGCCCGGAGTCCGCCGAGTCCTGCTGCGCACAGTGCTGTTCATACCCGGCGCAGCCGCGTTGTGGTCGCTGCTTCCCCTGGTCGCGAGCCGTTCCCTGGGCCTGGGTTCGGGAGGGTACGGACTGCTGCTCGGCGCGGTCGGTGTCGGTGCCGTCGGCGGGACCTTCGTGCTGCCGGCTGTCTGCCGCGCTCTCGGCGTCAACGGCACTCTCGCCGCAGGCGCCCTCGTCTTCGCCGGAGTACTGGCGGTACTGGCCACAGTCCGGATCCCGTGGCTCGCGGTGGTCGTGCTGCTGCCCGCCGGACTGGCCTGGATCGGCGTGCTGTCCATCCTCAACGCGGCCCTCCAGACGAGGCTGCCCGGCTGGGTAAGGGCCCGGGGACTCGCCGTGTACCTCCTGGTCTTCCAGGGTGGGCAGGCCCTGGCGGCACCTGTGTGGGGTGCGCTGGCCGATGGACTGGGACTGACTGTCTCGCTCCTGGCCGGCAGCGGACTGCTCCTGGCCGGCGCGGTGAGCGTGCGCCGCTGGCCGCTGCACGGCACGGACGCCATCGACCCGAGCCCGTCCGACCACTGGCCCGTTCCGCCCCTGGTGTTCGAGCCCGGACCGGCCGACGGCCCAGTACTGGTCTCCGTCGTCTACCGGGTCGACCCCGGGAATCGGGCAGCCTTCACCGACTGCATGGACGATGTGGCCCGTTCACGTCGGCGCACGGGAGCCCTCACCTGGGGGCTCTACCAGGACGGCAACGACCCCGAGCGGTTCATCGAGAACTACCTGGTCGCCTCATGGTCGGAGCATCTCGCCCAGCACCACAGCCGGCTCACGGCCACCGACCGCCGCTACGAGGAGCGGGCCCGCCGCCTGCTGGTGAAGGGCACTGCACCAGAGGTGACCCACGCATTCGATGCTGCCGCGGGGCCTGTGATGCCCGAGACGCAGGAGACGGCCGACGCGATGAACAAGTCGGGGTGACGCCCGCCGAAGGCCGGGCGGGGACGTGAAGTTCATGGTCCAGACCCTGACCGCCGCCGGCGAACTCCAGCGAGACCTCCAGCGCGAGCTGACCTACGACGGACCACGGGCCGCCGAGGCGAAGGGCAGCAAGGGCGGCCGCCGCCCGGCTATCCCGGCCGCCAACGAGATGACGGTCGATGAACGCCTGGATGCGCAGCAGCAGTGCCCGGTTCCTGCCGGGTGTGTCCGCGCTCAACCGGCCGAGAACTTCGTCGACCAGCACACCGAGCAGGTCCACGACGCTACGGGCCATCAGCTCGCTGGTGCGCGGCGGGTAGTTTCCGGCGCCGTCCACGAGCCTGGCCAGGAAGGGCGAGAGTAGACCGCCGAGCGGCGTGTCGGGGCCGAGCGGGGAGGCCGTGACGTGAGCCATGTCGGACTCGCTCAGGCCTAGAACCTCTCTTGGCAGGATGAGGGACTTCGTGGGGAAGATTCAGCCGGACGGGGGCGTGCCATGTCGTAGACGAAGATGTCCCCTGGTCCAAGGAGCGCTTCACGGCCGTCCTGCTCCCGTCGGGCGACTCCTCTGTCCAGCAGTTTGACGACCACGGACTCCTCTTGACCGTCCTGCGTGACGTGTCGGCGCGTTCGCAGGACGGACAGGCAGTCGCCGTCCACGGTGACGGCCTGGAGCCGGCCGAGTGGCGCCGTACGGATCGTGCCGGAGAACACCTCGTCGGAGGCGTTCATGTCCATGGCGCCGAACGTCCGGGACAGGGCTTCGCGCCAGGACGCCCGTCTGCGGGGGACGGGCAGCGAATCGGTGGTGTGGAAGCTGCCGGGGGCGCTGCTTTCCTGGACATCCGGCGTCATGATCTCCGCCCTTCAACTGGTTGTGCCTTCTGAGAGCCTGTCGGGTGGCTGATCATGCGTGATGCGTGACGGTCGTGATCTGCCTTCCGGGCATGGCGACGGCCCCGGAATGATCACGTGGTGT
>NZ_JBEOVN010000383.1:0-2859 GCF_040295565.1 Streptomyces sp. NPDC002785
GGCACGCCGACGCCGCGGCGATCGAGGCCGGGCGAGCCTTCAAGGAGCTGGGCTTCGACTCGCTCACCGCGGTCGAGCTGCGCAACCGGCTGGGTGCCGCCAGCGGACTCAAGCTGCCGGCAGCCCTGATCTTCGACCACCCCACCCCGGCCGCTGTGGCCGCGTATCTGCGTGCCGAAGTGGTGCCGGACGAGGCGGCCACCGGGGCCCCGGTGCTGGAAGAGCTCGGCCGACTGGAGACGGCGCTCGCCGGCAGCGCCCCGGACAACGTCACCCGGGCCCGGATCACGATGCGGCTCCAGTCACTGCTGGCGAAGTGGAACGAGGGCCCGGACGCCGGGCCCGCCGACCAGGCCCCGGCAGCGGCGGCCGGGGCCACGGAGGTCGTCGAAGAGCTCCAGTCATCCAGCGACGAAGAGCTTTTCGCTTTCATTAACAAGGGGCTCGGAAGGTCCTGATGGAAACTCCGCTATTGACGCCCCTCTCATTGTCGGTCAGGATTTCCTGCGCTCTCGTATAAGGCTCTTCCTGTCTGCTGCCCCTTATCGCTCCCCGATCGTCAGGGGGTGATAGGGGGCAGTTAGGGGTTGTAGGGAGGGTTAGTCCGGCCATAGCCTCTCGCCGAGAAGTCGAATAATTGATTATTATCCGATGTCGTCTGCCGTAAATGGGTTGCGTTAAATGGCGAATGAAGAGACGCTGCGGGACTACCTCAAGCTGGTAACGGCGGATCTGCATCAGACTCGTCTTCGCCTGCGTGAGGCGGAGGCGAAGAATCACGACCCCATAGCCATCGTGGGTATCGGCTGCCGATACCCCGGAGGTGTGCGCTCCGCCGAGGACTTGTGGCGGATCGTCAGTGAGGGCGTGGACGCGGTAGGCGACTTCCCCGTGGACCGCGGGTGGAATGTCGAGACGATGTACCACCCGGACCCGGACCACCCCGGCACCAGTTATGTGCACGAGGGCGGATTCGTCGACGGTATCGCCGACTTCGACCCGTCCGTCTTCGGTATCAGCCCGCGCGAGGCGCTGAGCATGGACCCGCAGCAGCGCATGCTGCTGGAGACGTCCTGGGAGGCGTTCGAGCGGGCCGGTATCGACCCGACGTCGGTGCGCGGCCAGCAGATCGGCGTCTTCGTCGGTACCAGCAACCACGACTACCTCGCCGCGATCCTCAGCTCCACGGAGAACTTCGAGGGTTACTTCGGCACCGGCAACGCCGCGAGCGTGGCCTCCGGCCGACTGTCGTACACCTTCGGCCTCGAAGGTCCCGCTGCCACCGTCGACACCGCCTGCTCCTCGTCGCTGGTGGCGCTGCACCTGGCGGTGCAGGCGCTGCGCAACGGCGAGTGCGCCATGGCGCTGGCCGGCGGCGCGACCGTGATGTGCGCCCCGGGCGTCTTCGTCGACTACAGCAAGATGCGCGGGCTCGCCCTGGACGGTCGTTCCAAGCCCTTCGCCCCGGAGGCCGACGGCTTCTGCCTGGGCGAGGGCGTGGGCGTGCTGCTGGTTGAGCGGCTCTCGGACGCCCAGCGCAAGGGCCACACCGTGCTCGCCGTCGTCCGTGGCACCGCCGTCAACCAGGACGGCGCCAGCAATGGCCTCACCTCGCCCAACGGCCCGTCCCAGCAACGCGTCATCCTTCAGGCGCTGGCCAACGCCCGGCTCACCCCGGACCAGGTCGACGCCGTCGAGGCGCACGGCACCGGCACCGCGCTCGGCGACCCGATCGAGGCCGACGCACTGCTGGCCACCTACGGTCAGGACCGGCCCGAGGGCAGACCGCTCCTGCTCGGCTCCGTGAAGTCCAACATCGGTCACGCCCAGGCGGGCGCCGGTGTCGGCGGCGTCATCAAGATGGTCATGGCACTGAAGCACGGTGTGCTGCCCAAGACGCTGCACCTGACCGAGCCCACCCCGCACGCGGACTGGGCGTCCGGAGACATCGAGCTCCTGACCGAGGCGCGCGATTGGCCCGAGACCGGTCAGCCGCGCCGCGCGGGCGTCTCCTCGTTCGGCATGTCCGGCACCAACGCGCACACCATCATCGAGCAGGCACCGCCCCGGGCGACCGACGAACCGGCGGACGACGCCGGCGAGGCCACGGCGCCCGCACGGCTGCCGCTCACCCCCGTCGCACTGTCCGGCAAGGACCTGGGCGCGCTGCGCGCCCAGGCCGCCCGACTGCACACCCGGCTGACGTCCGGCCGCTCCACCGGCAGCCTGGCCGACCTCGGCTACTCGCAGGCCGTCACCCGCGCCGCCCTCGACCGGCGCGCCGTACTCGTCGCGGCCGACCACGACGAGCTTCTGGCGGGCCTGAGCGCGCTGGCCGAAGGACAGACCCACCCCGGTCTGACCGAGGGGACGGCCGCCGAGGGCAAGCTCGCCTTCCTCTTCACCGGCCAGGGCAGCCAGCGCCTCGGCATGGGCCGCGAGCTGTACGAGACGTACCCGGTCTTCACCAAGGCGCTGGACGACGTCTGCGCCCAGCTCGACCGCTTCCTGGAGCGGCCGCTGAAGCAGGTGCTGTTCGGTGACGACAAGGAACTGCTGGACCGCACCGGCTACACCCAGCCCGCGTTGTTCGCCGTCGAGGTGGCCCTGTTCCGCCTCGTGGAGTCCTGGGGCCTCAAGCCCGACTTCCTCTCCGGCCACTCCATCGGTGAGCTGGCCGCCGCCCATGTCGCCGGGGTGCTGTCGCTGACGCACGCCGCTGCACTGGTGGCAGCCCGCAGCCAGCTGATGCAGCAACTCCCGTCCGGTGGCGCGATGATCGCGGTGCAGGCGTCGGAGGACGAGGTTGTGCCGTTGCTGACCGAGGGTGTGAGCATTGCCGCGCTCAACGGTCCGCAG
>NZ_JBEOVN010000384.1:0-2857 GCF_040295565.1 Streptomyces sp. NPDC002785
ATGTTCGAGCCCGTCCGGCGTCCGAGGACAGAGCGTGGCGGAAAGTCGCGCAATGCGTGAGGCCCCGCACTCCCGAAGGAGTGCGGGGCCTCACGCATGAGAGCGTCTGTCAGCCCTGCCAGGAGTGCGGGGCGCGGAAGCCCGGGGTGCGTTCCAGGCGGCGCCAACCGGCGGTGTTGCGGCCGCGGTGGGCCGGGACCGCTGCGGGCTGGGCAGCGGCGCGGGCGAGCAGGACCGCGGTTATGGCGGCCAGCTCCTCGGGGTCGGCAAGACCCTTCTCGACACGCAGCACGGACTCGGCGGCAGTGCTCATGGGTGGTTTCTCCGTCTTCTCGGCAGGTCTTCGCGGGCTCGGCAGGGTTGCTGCGGCTGCGGACTACTGCGGGGGGTTGCCGTGCTTGCGGGACGGCAGGTCGGCGTGCTTGGAGCGGAGCATGGCGAGCGAGGCGATCAGCACCTCGCGGGTCTCGGCAGGGTCGATGACGTCGTCGACCAGGCCACGCTCGGCGGCGTAGTACGGATGCATCAGTTCGGCCTTGTACTCCTTGACCATGCGGTTCCGCATGGCTTCCGGGTCCTCGGCGTCGGCGATCTGCCGACGGAAGATGACGTTGGCGGCACCTTCGGCGCCCATCACCGCGATCTCGTTGGTCGGCCAGGCGTAGGTCAGATCCGCACCGATGGACTGGCTGTCCATCACGATGTACGCACCGCCGTAGGCCTTGCGCAGGATCAGCGAGATCCTCGGCACGGTGGCGTTGCAGTACGCGTAGAGAAGCTTCGCACCGTGCCGAATGATTCCACCGTGCTCCTGATCCACCCCGGGCAGAAAGCCGGGTACGTCCAAAAGAGTGATGATGGGAATGTTGAATGCATCACACATCTGGACGAACCGGGCCGCCTTCTCCGACGCCTCGATGTCCAGGACACCGGCGAGGGACTGCGGCTGGTTGGCGACGATGCCGACGACCTGGCCGTCCAGACGGGCCAGGGCGCAGATGATGTTGCGGGCCCAGCGCTCGTGGATCTCCAGGTAGTCGCCGTCGTCGACGAGCTCCTCGATGACCTTGTGCATGTCGTACGGGCGGTTGCCGTCCGCCGGCACCAGGTCCAGCAGGGTGTCGCCGCGCCGGTCGGCCGGGTCGTCGCTCGCCACGGTGGGCGGGTTCTCCCGGTTGTTGGACGGCAGCATCCCGATGAGGTAGCGGACCTCGGCGATGCAGGTCTCCTCGTCGTCGTACGCGAAGTGCGCGACGCCCGAGGTCTCCGCGTGCACATCGGCGCCGCCGAGGCCGTTCTGGCTGATCTCCTCACCGGTGACCGCCTTCACGACGTCCGGTCCGGTGATGAACATCTGGGAGGTCTCACGGACCATGAACACGAAGTCGGTCAGCGCCGGGCTGTAGGCCGCGCCGCCCGCGCACGGGCCGAGCATCACGCTGATCTGCGGGATGACACCGGAGGCCCGCGTGTTGCGCTGGAAGATGCCGCCGTACCCGGCCAGCGCCGAGACGCCCTCCTGGATACGAGCGCCCGCGCCGTCGTTCAGCGAGACCAGCGGCGCGCCCGCCGAGATGGCCATGTCCATGATCTTGTGGATCTTGGTGGCGTGGGCCTCGCCCAGTGCGCCGCCGAAGATCCGGAAGTCGTGTGCGTAGACGAAGACCGTGCGGCCCTCCACCGTGCCCCAGCCGGTGATGACACCGTCCGTGTAGGGCTTCTTCTGCTCCAGGCCGAAGCCGGTCGCCCGGTGCCGGCGAAGCTGCTCGACTTCCTTGAACGAACCCGGGTCGACCAGCAGCTCGATGCGCTCACGCGCCGTCAGCTTGCCCTTGGCGTGCTGCGCCTCGGTCGCACGGTCGCTCGGTCCGCGCCGGGCCTGCTCACGCAGCGCCAGCAGTTCGGCCACACGGCCACGGGTGTCACTCGGCTCGCCCGGGGTTTCGTCCACAACGGTCATGTACCGACCCTACGAAGCCGGGCAAGTAAATCTGCCGTCGACTCCGTACAGTCTCCTGACCTGTTTCCTGGTGGAGCCTTACAGAACCTTGGAGGCACACAGGCGAAGTACCAGCCCTTACCGGTCCGTCTTTGTGCAGGTCCGACAAAAGGTCACTGTGGTCTGCTGCACACAAGTGTCAGCCTCGGAGTGTGGTCCGGTCGGGCGGTCCCGGCCCTCGCGGACGGCTTCCGGCCGGTCCCGCCCCGCTCCCCCACCGGTCACCGGGGCGGGACACACGGCGGAGTGCCGCGAGAGTACCCCGGCCGTGCGCCCCGACTCCTCCTGAGCCCCGGCGCCTACCGGACCTCACACCGCAGGGTGCCTCCCTCCGTTCCCGGTTCGACCCTCAGCACCAGCCGCCGGCCGGTGGCGCGTACCTCGATCCCCGGGTCCGCCGAGACGACCTCCCGGACCGGCCGCTCCCAGACGACGTCCACCGGCGCACCGCTCCGGTCGGGCCCGCTGACGCACACCGTCGTCGAACGCCGCCCCTCCCGTACGAGCACACTCGCCGCAGCTGTGACGGAGAGCGGACCGGCCGCACCCGGCTGCCAGAAATTGGCGGCGCTCAGCCCCAGCGAGTGGACGGCGACCGCCTGCGCGGCGGCTGTATTGGCGAGCACGGTCAGCCAGTGCCGGTCGGCCGCGCGGGCGGCGACGCTACGGCGGGAGGCGCCGGGCATCAGCAGGTAGGCGGACTCGGCGTCGACCGGGTCGGTGCCGTGGTCGAGCCAGAGAGTCTGTTGACATGCTCCTCGGGCTGAAGGACTCCGTTGGGAAATCCGCAAAGCGGCGGTCTGTAGTGGTCGGGATGGCATGATCGTCTTGTCTGTGGGCGGGAGGGGTCGGGGTGTC
>NZ_JBEOVN010000385.1:0-2852 GCF_040295565.1 Streptomyces sp. NPDC002785
GAGGTGAGTGAAGACGCCAATCTCCACTACGCCCGGAGGTCCTCCCTTGATCAACTACCGACGGATGTGTGTCACCAACGTGTCGGCCGAGTACACCTAGGTCCGGCGGCGGCGGCCCGCCGTCGCCGCTGCGGTTTGGTCCGGGGCGGAGGTCACGACGCCTCCGCGACGACGCCATGGCGAGGTCGGATGGTTCCGCCACCTCGAACAGACAGGGCGCCCCACAGCCAACTCCGCTGGCCTCCCTGCCGACGCAGCTTCACGCGCCACCCTCTCGGTCCCCGAACCCATCCCGGCGAAACGAACCGTCCACCAGGCCGGTCACCAGCCTGGGATCAGAAACAGGTTCCTAGCTTGTTCTTTAACCTTTGGCGGAGCGTCAGTGACATCGGTAGGTTCTCCGCGATGACCTTGATGGAGACGCAGGGCCTCGCGTCGATGGCGGACGGGGCGCAGTTACGTTGGATGGCGCTGGGGGACACGACTCGGCAGCCGCCCGTGGTCATGCTCCATGGCGGTCCGGGGCTGCCGGACTACCTGGGCGATGTCGCCCCCATGATCGCGGACCTCGCGCCCGTGTACCGATACGACCAGCGTGGCACCGGCCAATCCCCGTGGCAGGGCCGCCATTCCCGCGCCCGGCATGTCGACGACCTCGCCCAACTGCTCGACGCATGGGACGTGCCCAAGGCCGTACTGATTGGACACTCCTACGGCACCGACCTGGCGAGCCGGTTCTGTCTGGCGCACTCTGACCGGGTTGCAGCAATGCTGCTGATGTGCGGGCCGTTCGTCGGTGATTGGCGCACCGGGGACCGAGCGGAGCGCGAACGTCGCATGTCAGCAGCGCAGCAGGAGCGGCTCCGCGAATTGGAGGAGGCACCGCGCCGCACCGAGGAGCAGGAAGTCGAGCTGCTCACGCTGGCCTGGTTCACTGACCATGCCGATTCCGAACGCGGGTGGCGCTGGGCCGCGCAGGGTGCCCGGCAGCGGCGCCCCGTCAACTGGGCTATGAACGGCGAACTCGGCAAGGAAGGACGCGCGGACCCGCTTGATGAGCACCTTGTCGACCTGCGCGCGCACCTACCCGCGCGAGCGGAACTCCTCGGTGGGGTCGACGATCCCCGCCCTCTGTCGGCCCTCGAATCACTCGCGCTCCGGCTCGATCTTCCGCTGACGCGGATCGAGAGCGCTGGGCATGAGCCCTGGTTGGAGCAGCCCGACGCCGTGCGTGCGCACCTTCGGAGATTCGTGCAAGGCGCGGTGGGCACATAGGGCTTCGCCCGGTGCGCCGACCGGCGTCATCCCGGATGCCGGCAGCGCGGCAGGTCCGAGTCGAAATGGTCCTCGAACTAGGCCGCTCACCTGGGCGTTCGCCGGACGCTGGAGCGGCCTTCGTCTGATCATGTACTCCGACCAAGGTGCACCGATCGAGACGAAGGCCGTGAAGGTGAGTCTGTTGCCTGACGCCGGTCCCGGGGAGGCGTTCGCGCAAGCGTCACGCTTCCGGGACGACTTATTCGACTGCCTGACCGCGCGCGGGGACGAACTGTTCGAGCTCGTCGACGCGTTGCTGTGTGCGGACGGCCCGGTGACCTCGCCGGTGGACCTCACACTGGTGGCCGAGCACCGGCGCGGGCACGGCGCGATGTACGAGGCGTTGAACAGCGGGAACGTGGACGTGCCTCGGTTGCGGCAGGTGCTGGCCGGGCTGCCGATGCCGCGGGCCGCCGACGGACGCCTGGTCTTGGCGGTCGACGTCAGCAACTGGCTCCGTCCGGACGCGCCGACCAGCGCGGACCGCCTGTTTTGTCACGTCTACGGCCGCAGCGGACGGTCCTCGGACCAGTTCGTGCCCGGCTGGCCGTACTCCTTCGTCGCAGCCCTCGAATCGGGCCGGACGTCCTGGTGCCAGCTCCTGGACGCCGTCCGTCTCGGACCCAAGGACGATGTCGCCGAGGTCACCGCCACCCAGCTCCGCCGTGTGGTCACGGACCTGATCGAGATGGGCCGCTGGCACGTCGGCGACCGCGACATCCTCATCGTCTTCGACGCCGGATACGACGCCCCGCGCATGGCCCACCTCCTCGACGGCCTCCCGATCGAGGTGCTGGGACGGATGCGCTCCGACCGCGTCATGCGACGGCCGACGCCCTCGCTCAAGGAGTACGCCCTGTCCTATCCCCAGGGCGGGCGACCGCCGAAGCACGGCAAGGAGTTCCGCTTCGCCAAGCCGGAGACCTGGGGCGAGCCGGACGCGGCCACGACGCAGGTCACCGACCGATACGGCACCGCCCGCGCGATGGCCTGGGACCGCATCCACCCCCGCCTGACCACCCGCTCCGCGTGGATCGACCACACCGGCGAACTCCCCCTCATCGAGGGCACGCTGATCCGCCTCCAGGTCGACCGCCTGCCGGGTGGAGGCGACCCGCTGCCGCTCTGGCTCTGGTCGTCCGCCACCGGCCTGAACAGCGAAGATGTCGACGTGCGCTGGCAGGCTTTCCTAAGGAGGTTCGACATCGAGCACCTCTTCAGGCTGATGAAACAGACCCTCGGGTGGACCCGTCCGAAGCTGCGAAACCCCGAGGCCGGTGAGCGCTGTACCTGGTTGATCATTGCCGCGCACACTCAGATCCGCCTTCTGCGCGAGGCCGCCGCTGACTTGCGGCGGCCGTGGGAGAGGCCCGCCGAGCCCGGCCGGCTCACCCCGGCCCGAGTCCGCCGAGGGTTTCGGAACCTCCGCCCGCACCTGCCGAGGCTGTCGCACGGCTCCTGCCCGGTGAAAGTCAAGAGCCCTTCTTGGACGTGTGGTTGATGAGCTTGTTGAGGTTGTGCACCGTGCCGAGGAA
>NZ_JBEOVN010000386.1:0-2796 GCF_040295565.1 Streptomyces sp. NPDC002785
GACGATTCAGAGTGAGGACAGCCGAAGCGTCAATCGGGGATCGGGTCAGACCCTCGAGCGGTGCCGCCTCATCCTCACAGTCGGGGATCTTGGAGTTGCCGAGGTCAGCTGCCCAGGTTTCTCCAGGACGTCGGCCGGGGGATCTCGCGCTGGTCGAGGTAGTTCTGGAGGGCAGTCGGCTGGCGGGGCGTAGGTGTTTCCTCGGTCGGCGGCAGTCCACTGAGACGCTCGGTGTTGACGGCGATGGCGGTCAGGACGTGCTGGATGTGGGCCTTTTCCTGTCCTCGGTAGCGGCAGCGTCGCATGCCGTGGCCGTGGGCGAACTCGTTGACCGTGCCCTCTACTCCCGAGCGGACCGCATAGCGGGTCTTCCACTCGGGCGTTTGTTGCTCGGTTCGGACACGGAGTTGAAGGTCGCGGAGCTCGCGTGGAGGAAAGCCGACGTTGCGGGCGTTTTCGCGGGACGTGGTGCATCGGGCGCGGGCCGGGCAGGGGTGGCACTGGCCCTTGGTGAACCGTGCAACGATCAGCGGAGCCGCGGTGGGTGAGGAGGTCGGGTAGGGGCCGTGCCAGCCCTGGCTGACCTGACCCTGGGGGCAGGTGACCTGTCGACGGTCGTAGTCGATGTGAAAGTCGTCCCGGCCGAAGCCTTCATTCTGACGGTGCTGTCGGGTGGGGTTGCCCGGCAGCGGTCCGGTGACGGTGACCTGATGTTGTCGAGCGGCCTGGTCCAGGTGGACCAGGGAGGTGTAGCCGCTGTCGACCAGGTGCTCGGCGGGTAGCAGGCTGCGACGGTGCAGGCGGGTGTGGATGCCGGGCAGGACCTTGCTGTCGTGTGTGGTGGCCGCGGTGGTGGCCACGTCAGTGATCACGTTGGGGCCGTCGGGAGCACACGTCTCCGTCAGGTGAGCGGAGAACCCCTTCCAGCTGATGATGTGTCCGTGGCGTGCGTAGCGGGCCGAGGTGTCGTAGGGAGAGACGATCGCCCGTGACGAGGGCGGCAGCCCGGGTCCGTCTTCGGTCTCGGCTGTGCGCCAGCGCAGGTGTCCTGCGGTGTCGTGGTGGTAGTTCTGCACCATGATCTGGCGCAGGGCCTGAATACGAGGGCCGGACGCGCGGTCTGCTCCGCGCTGGTAGAGGTGTTTCAGGAGCCGGACGGCGTCGTTTCCGGTGGCGAGGATCCTGGTCTTGGGCTTGGTGGGGTTCTTGCCCAGGCGGACCGGTCGGCCGTAGCGGCGTCCCCACTCCTCGTCGACCAGCTCGTCCAGCAGGTGAGGGGAGGTGCCGGCGACTTCTTCCAGTGCGGCGCGTACCGACTCGGTGATCAGTTCCAGGCGGGTCAGATCGCGCACCACGGCCAGGACATGGGTGGAGTCGGTGCGCTGTGTGGTGCGCTCACGCACCAGGCCGGCCTCCTTGAGGCGGGCCAGCGCGAGGTCGAGGAGGCGGTCAGCACGGCCGTCTTCGGCGAGACGGTCGCGGAAGTCGCCCAGCACGCTGTGGTGGAAGCCGGGGTCGTCCAGCTCCATGGCCATGGCGTACTTGAAGTCGATGCGGCAGCGGACCGCCTCGGCAGCCTGGCGGTCGGAGAGGCCGAGCAGGAACTGCAGCACACAGACGGTGGCCAGTTGAGCGGGCGAGAGGCCCGGACGCCCGTCACGTGGGTACCAGTCGGCGAAGTCCTCGTCGCACCACAGCCCGTCCAGCCGGTCTCTCACCCACATCGCCGTGGTACCGCCCGGGTTACTCGCCCGCGCGATCTGCACGGTCAGAGGCGGGATTTGTTCACCGGAACGGGGGCGGAGGGACAACGGGCACCTCGACAGCTGGATCGGTCATCGGGACCACCCGAGCATGCCCGTTGACCACGCTGCCGCACCGCGAAACTCCAAGATCCCCGACAGAGTCAAGCTGAGATAACACCAGGCCAGACCGTCTACCACCCCACCCGAAAGCACCTCGATCAGTTCTCACCCGACCTGCAACACCCCAGCCCAGCCCCGCCCCCACACCCCAACCCACACCGGGAATCGATAGCCCCGCGGCGGGCCGGGGCGCTGCGATGAGCCCATCCCCGACCCGTCGCTGCTCACGGGCGTCCGGAGCGGCCTGCCCCGATCTACGCCCGAGCCCAGCCGGTCTATGCAGCCCCGATGTCGGACCGGACCCGCTGCCAGGGCCCGCCGTCGGTCCCGACGATGGTCATGCGGGTGATCAAGGCGCCGTCGTCCCATTCGCCTTGGAGGAAGACCTCACTCCGCGCTGTTCCGCCCAAGGAAGTCCAGCGGATGAACTCAAGGTTGGGGCGGTCATTGTCATACCAGCGCGTCCATACCGAATAGTCGAAACCTATGGCCGCCAGGGCAGCGGTGCAGGCGAGCTGCTGAACCGCGTGAATCTGCCCGGCCGTGAGAGGGCTGTCGGGCATCTCGGCGACCAGGTGCTCGACGCCCGGGTCGGGTCCGTGACCGGGACTGCTGAGCGAGCTGAAGACCATCCCGAACTCGGTGCCGCCGGCCGAAGCACGCCTGTCGCGCAAGGGGCGTCCAGTGGTGACCGCCCATCCACAGGCCTGCTGCGATCTCGTTCCAGGGGGCGTGAGGATCGGGCGCTCCTCGGTCCTTCTGGCGTGTCTTCAACGTGGCTCCCCCTCCAGACAGGTTGGGGCAGCCATCTCCCGGCCCCTACGCCCGACTCTGTGCTAGGTGTACTCGGTCATGACGTTCGTGACAGTCGGCTGATCGGTGGCTGGCCGCCGAGCGCGGTGTGTCGGCGTCCAGTGTTGTAGAAGTCGAG
>NZ_JBEOVN010000387.1:0-2791 GCF_040295565.1 Streptomyces sp. NPDC002785
GCTAAGGACTGTCCCGTAATCCCTGGCACGACGACAGCTACGGCACCTCGCCGCGTTGTCGGATACGGGACAGCCCTTAGCCAAACCTCCCTCGAACGCCACCCGTCCGACGTGCGCCGCCGCCCGGCACGGCGCCGCGCCGCGTCGCGCTGTGAGCCGGTGGAGTGCCAGGCGGGTGAAACAGAAACGTCTTCAGCGGTTAGCCGCAGCGGTATTGCCACAGTGGGTAACCCACTTCTACGTTCTTCACCACGCACCTCGTCTACGTGCGTAGACCCATTCCGCCACAGTGAGGAGGGGTACATGAGCCGCACCGTCATCCATGGTGGTCTCGTCATCACCGCGTCCGACGAAATCCATGCCGACGTACTCATCGAGGGTGGCCGCATCGCCGCCCTCGCGGCGCACGACACCGCCGCGGCCGAGAGCTGGAGTGCCGACCGGAGGATCGACGCCACCGGCAAATACGTCATCCCGGGCGGTGTCGACGCGCATACGCACATGGAGATGCCGTTCGGCGGCACCTACGCCGCCGACACCTTCGAGACCGGCACCCGTGCGGCCGCCTGGGGCGGCACCACCACGATCGTCGACTTCGCCATTCAGACCGTGGGCCGCGCGGTCCGCGAAGGACTTGACGCCTGGTACGCGAAGGCCGACGGCAACTGCGCCATCGACTACGCCTTCCACGTGATCCTCTCCGATGTGAACGAGTCCTCCCTCAAGGAGATGGACCTGCTGGTGTCGGAGGGCGTCACCTCCTTCAAGGGTTTCATTGGCTCGCGTGACCAGGGATGTTCATCCCGAGTAGGTGCCTGACCTGCAGGAACACGTCTATCTCGGCCGGTCGGTAGGGAGGAATCGCCTCATCTGTCCCTCCGACGGCGCCCCACCGGGCGCATCGGGCATACAGAGCGGCTCACGAGGGAGTACCCCGTATCCGACGTAAAGGGAGCAGAAGCTATGGCACGCACTCTGATCACCGGTGGCCTGGTCATCACGGCCTCCGACGAGTTGCACGTCGACGTGCTTGTCGACGGTGGCCGCGTCGTGGCCATGGCCACCCATGACAGTCATGAGTGGACGGCCGATCATGTCATCGACGCTGCGGGGAAGTACGTGATTCCAGGCGGTGTCGACGCCCATACGCATATGGAGATGCCGTTCGGCGGTACGTTCGCTTCCGACACCTTCGAGACCGGAACTCGGGCTGCGGCCTGGGGTGGCACAACGACCATCATCGATTTCGCAATCCAGTCCAAGGGCGGATCGCTTGGTGAAGGGCTCGACGCGTGGCATGAGAAGGCGGATAGAAAGTGCGCGATCGACTACGCGTTCCATATGATCATGTCCGACGTGAACGAGTCCTCGCTCAAGGAAATGGACACGCTCGTCTCCGCCGGCGTCACTTCGTTCAAGCTCTTCACCGCGTACCCGGGAGTCTTTCTCTCCGATGACGGTCAGATTCTCCGGGCCATGCAGCGCGCCGGCTTGAATGGAGGGCTGGTGATGACGCACGCGGAGAATGGTCTCGCCATCGACGTGCTGGTGGAGCAGGCGCTGGCACGTGGTGAGAGAGACCCGCGCTACCACGGTGAAGTCCGGAAGGCACTCCTTGAGGCGGAGGCGACGCATCGAGTGATCAAGCTGAGCCAGGTGGCGGGGTCTCCTCTCTACGTGGTGCACGTGTCGGCGCAAGAGGCCGTCGCCGAATTGGCGCGGGCTCGGGACGAGGGCCTTCCGGTTTTCGGCGAGACCTGCCCGCAGTACCTCTTCCTGTCGACCGACAACCTGGCAGAGCCTGAATTCGAAGGCGCGAAGTACGTCTGTTCCACCCCGCTGCGTCCGAAGGAGCATCAGGCGGCGCTGTGGCGTGGGCTGCGGACGAATGATCTGCAGGTTGTTTCCACGGACCATTGCCCGTTCTGCTTCAAGGGACAGAAGGAGATGGGCCATGAGGACTTCTCGAAGATTCCGAATGGCATGCCGGGTGTCGAGAATCGCATGGACCTTCTGCATCAGGCTGTTGTCGACGGGCATATCGGCCGCCGTCGCTGGATTGAGATCGCCTGCGCGGCGCCGGCTCGGATGTTCGGCCTGTACCCCAAGAAGGGGACTATCGCTCCTGGGGCCGACGCCGACATCGTCATCTACGACCCGCATGCTGAGCAGATCATGTCCGCCGAGACGCATCACATGAACGTCGACTACTCGGCCTACGAAGGCAAACAGGTGACGGGGCGGGTAGAGACGGTGCTGTCACGCGGCGTTCCGGTGATCGACAAGCGCACTTATGTGGGCCACGCGGGGCACGGGGCGTATCTGCCGCGAGGAATCTGTCAGTTCGCGAACTGAGATGCCTCGCGGCGGAATCCCCCGTTCTCCCGTCCGGGTGATACCTCGGCAGAGAGTCCTCCAGGGCTGATAGGCGTCATCAGCCCTGGAGGACTCGCAACCAGCGTTGGCGGTGGTGGCGAAGGTACTGAGGTGCTATTGATCAGAAACTCAACGGGTTCTCGTCCAGGACGTAGCGGACGTGTGGGCCGCCGGAATAGCAACGGACGATGTGCGGTTGGCGCTGGCGTCTACGGAAGAACCTACGGGTCTCGGGATTGAGTTCGGTCTGGTCCGGGGCCCGGTGCTGCTTGGGCAGACTGTGCTTGAGGTCGGCGTTGACCAGTTCGTCGGGGTGGGTGGCGAGCCAGTCGCGGACCTTCTTGGAGTGGTGGGCGGAGTGTCCGTCGATCAACAGGTGAACCTTGCGGTCGAAGTGGCCGGCGAGCCGGTCTAG
>NZ_JBEOVN010000388.1:0-2687 GCF_040295565.1 Streptomyces sp. NPDC002785
CTCGACTTCTACAACACTGGACGCCGACACACCGCGCTCGGCGGCCAGCCACCGATCAGCCGACTGTCACGAACGTCATGACCGAGTACACCTAGAACGGGTCGAAGTCGTCGAACTCGCGCTGCACCTCGTCGCGTTCCGCCTCACGTTCGCGACGGCGCTGCGCCGCCGGGCGCGGCGCTTCGAGACGGTGGTCCTCGCCACGCCGGCCGAGCATCTCCGCACCCGCCGCCATGGTCGGCTCCCAGTCGAAGACGACCGCGTTGTCCTCGGCACCGATGGCCACGCCGTCACCCGCACGGGCGCCGGCCTTCATCAGCCCGTCCTCGACACCGAGACGGTTGAGACGGTCCGCCAGGTAGCCGACGGCCTCGTCATTGTTGAAGTCGGTCTGCCGGACCCAGCGCTCCGGCTTCTCGCCGCGCACCCGGTACAGGCCGTCCTCCTCCTTCGTGACGGTGAAGCCCGCGTCGTCGACGGCCTTCGGGCGGATGACGATACGGGTCGCCACCTCCACGGGCTTGGCCGCACGCGCCTCGGCGATCACGCCCGCGAGCGCGAAGGAGAGCTCCTTCAGGCCCGTATGGGCGACGGCGGACACCTCGAAGACGCGGTAGCCGCGCGCCTCCAGGTCCGGTCGGATCATGTCGGCGAGGTCCTGGCCGTCCGGGATGTCGATCTTATTGAGGACCACGAGGCGGGGCCGGTCCTCCAGGCCGCCGTACTGCTTCAGCTCCTCCTCGATCATGTCGAGGTCGGAGACGGGGTCACGGTCGGACTCCAGCGTCGCGGTGTCCAGTACGTGCACGAGCACCGAGCAGCGTTCCACGTGCCGCAGGAACTCCAGGCCAAGGCCCCGGCCCTGGCTGGCGCCCGGGATCAGGCCCGGAACGTCGGCAATGGTGTAGACGGTGCTGCCGGCGGTGACCACGCCGAGGTTCGGGACGAGGGTCGTGAAGGGGTAGTCGGCGATCTTCGGCTTGGCCGCCGACAGGACGGAGATCAGCGAGGACTTGCCGGCGCTCGGGTAGCCCACCAGCGCGACATCGGCGACGGTCTTGAGTTCCAGGACCACGTCCCTGGCCTCACCCGGCTCGCCGAGCAGCGCGAAGCCGGGGGCCTTGCGCCGGGCGGAGGCCAGCGCGGCGTTGCCGAGGCCGCCGCGGCCGCCCTGTCCGGCGACGAAGGTGGTGCCCTGGCCGACCAGGTCGGCCAGCACGTTGCCGTTCCTGTCGAGCACGACCGTGCCGTCGGGCACCGGCAGGACCAGGTCCTGCCCGTCCTTGCCGGACCGGTTGTCGCCCGCGCCGGGCTGCCCGTTGGTGGCCTTGCGGTGGGGGCTGTGGTGGTAGTCGAGGAGCGTGGTGATGTCCTGGTCGACGACCAGGGTCACATCGCCGCCGCGGCCGCCGTTGCCGCCGTCCGGACCGCCGAGCGGTTTGAACTTCTCACGGTGTACGGAGGCGCAGCCGTGGCCCCCGTTACCCGCGGCGACATGCAGCTCGACGCGGTCCACGAAGGTGGTCATGGTTGGAACCTCCAGTTACATACATGCAGAAATGTCTCACTCGTGCTGTCCCCGCACAGGAGAAAGCCGTCTCTCATGGGAGAAACGCGCGAAAGGCGGACCCGCTTCCCGTACGGGAAGTGAGGTCCGCCTCCGCAGAAACCGCTCGACGAGCGCCGAAAATCAGCCGGCGATCGGAACGATGTTCACGACCTTGCGGCCACGGTGCGTACCGAACTCGACCGCACCGGCGGCGAGTGCGAACAGCGTGTCGTCGCCGCCACGGCCGACGCCCGTGCCCGGGTGGAAGTGGGTGCCGCGCTGGCGGACCAGGATCTCACCGGCGTTGACGGCCTGACCGCCGAAGCGCTTCACGCCGAGCCGCTGAGCATTGGAATCGCGCCCGTTCCGGGTGGACGATGCGCCCTTCTTGTGTGCCATGTCTCCTCAGTCCCTTACTTCGCAGCCGCGGGGATACCGGTGACCTTGATCGCCGTGTACTGCTGACGGTGACCCTGGCGACGGCGGTAGCCGGTCTTGTTCTTGTAGCGAAGGATGTCGATCTTCGCGCCCTTGTGGTGGTCCACGATCTCGGCCTGGACCTTGATCCCGGCCAGCACCCACGGGTCGCTGGTCACGGCGTCGCCGTCGACCACGAGCAGGGTCGAGAGCTCGACCGTGTCGCCAACCTGGGCAGTGGAAATCTTGTCAACCTCAACGATGTCACCGACAGCAACCTTGTGCTGGCGGCCACCGCTGCGCACGATGGCGTACACGCGGATCTCTCTCTCGCTCGGAACGAAGCCCCTGATGCCAGCCGCTCACGGGCCGGGGCCCGAGGTGATCCGAATGGACGAGCGGCCTCTCACCAATGAAGGGAGGGGGTTGCTCAGGGACAGACGCATATGGAAACACGCCGAAGGGCAAGATTACGGGCCGCTGTCCGGAGGGTCAAACCGGGCCCTCTCCTCCTCCCCGCCGCTCCCCCGCACCACTCCCGGGCCCGACAGCGGCCCGCTGACGGCCCATCGCCGGCTTCCTGACGGACGAGGACGGTTGTGGACTCGGCAGGGCGCCGTGCAGCGCGCACGGGCCCGCAGAGCGGGCCGTGCGGACGGCTTCCTCAGCGGCTACAGGGCGGTCCGCGACGGCCGGTGGGCCGCACCCATGTCGAGGTGCG
>NZ_JBEOVN010000389.1:0-2658 GCF_040295565.1 Streptomyces sp. NPDC002785
CGACGAGCGGTTCTGGGAGGTGGTCGAGCGTGGTGATGTGGCGGGGTTGGCTGCTGAGCTTGATGTTGATCCTGGGTTGTCGTTGGGTGATGTTCTGCCGGCGTTGTCGTCGTGGCGGCGGCAGCGCGCCGAGCGCACTCTGGTCGACGGCTGGCGTTATCGTGCGGTGTGGAAGCCGTTGACTGATCGCTCCGTTGGTTCCGGGGCGTTGAGTGGTGTCTGGTTGGTTGTGGTTCCGGCTGGTGTGGCTGTTGGCGGTTGGGTTGGGGATGTTGTTGGGGCGTTGTCGGGGTGTGGTGCTCGGGTGGAGTTGGTTGAGGTGGGGGTTGGGGCTGACCGTGTGGGTGTGGCGGAGCGGTTGGGTGCTGCGGGTGTGGATGTTGGTGTGGTGTCGGGTGTGGTGTCGTTGTTGGCGGTTGAGGGTGTTTCTGGGTTGTTGGGTTCGGTTGGTTTGTTGCAGGGGTTGGGTGATGTGGGTGTGGGGGCGCCGTTGTGGGTGATGACGCGTGGTGCGGTGTCGGTGGGTCGTTCTGATGGGGTGGTGGATCCGGGTCAGGCTTTGGTGTGGGGTCTGGGTCGGGTTGCGGCGTTGGAGTTTCCGGAGCGGTGGGGTGGGTTGGTTGATTTGCCGGAGTTGTTGGATGGGCGTGGGGTGGTGCGGTTGGGTGGGGTGTTGGCTGGTGGTGGTGTTGAGGATCAGGTGGCGGTTCGTTCTTCGGGTGTGTTCGGTCGTCGGTTGATTCGTGCTGGTGCTGGTGCTGGTGCTGGTGCTGGTGGTGGGTTCGGGTCCGGGGGTGGGGTTGCGGGGTCTGGGTCTGGGTTTGTGGGTGGTTCGGTGTTGGTGACGGGTGGTACGGGTGCGTTGGGTGCGCATGTGGCTCGTTGGTTGGTGGGGCGGGGGGTTGGGCATTTGGTGTTGGCCAGTCGTCGTGGGCTGGAGGCGCCGGGTGCGGTGGAGTTGCGTGATGAGTTGGTTGGGGCGGGTGTTGGGGTTTCGGTGGTGGCGTGTGATGTGGCTGATCGGGGGGCGTTGGCGGGGTTGCTCGGGTCGGTTCCTGGGGAGTTTCCGTTGGTGGGGGTGGTGCATGCGGCTGGTGTGTTGGATGATGGTGTGTTGGATGGTTTGGATGCGGGTCGGGTGGAGCGGGTTCTGCGTGCGAAGGTTGTTTCTGCGTGGAATTTGCATGAGTTGACGCGTGACTTGGGTTTGTCTGCGTTTGTTTTGTTTTCTTCGGTTGCTGGTTCGGTGGGTGCGGCTGGGCAGGGTGGTTATGCTGCTGCGAATGCGTATTTGGATGCGTTGGCGGAGTTGCGTCGTGCTGAGGGGTTGACCGCGACGTCGGTGGCGTGGGGTCCGTGGGCCGGTTCCGGAATGGCCGCCGACGAGGCGCTGGAGCAGCGCATGCGCCGCGAGGGCATGCCGCCCATGGCGCCGCAGTCGGCCATCGCCGCACTTCAGCTGGCCCTCGACCTGGACGAGACCGTTGTGACGGTCGCGGACATCGACTGGGAACGGTTCCTCCCCGAGTTCACCGCCACCCGGCCGAGCGCGCTGCTCGCCGAACTGGCTGTGTCTCGTGCGGAGTCAGCGGCCATGACGAACGGCGCGCCTCGCGCAGCCATCACCAGTGGCGACACCCTGGCCGAGCGGCTGGCCCGGCTGTCCCAGGCCGAGCGCGAGCAGGTGCTGCTGGAGCTGGTCCGAGGCCAGGTCGCCGCCGTGCTCGGGCACGGCGGGGCCGACGCGGTCGATTCCGCTCGGGCCTTCAAGGAGCTGGGCTTCGACTCACTGACCGCCATCGAGCTGCGCAACCGCCTCAACGCGGCGACGGGCCTGCGTCTTTCGTCGACCCTGGTCTACGACTACCCCACCTCGGCCGCCCTCGCTGAACACCTCCGTGCGGAACTGCTCGGCGCGGCGATCGTCACTGGTGCAGCTGCCGGCACCCCGTCGCTGGTCGCGGTGGAGGATGATCCGGTCGCGATCGTGGCGATGAGTTGCCGTTTCCCGGGTGGGGTGCGTTCGCCCGAGGAGTTGTGGGCGTTGTTGACAGCCGGTCAGGATGCGGTGGCGGAGTTCCCGGCGGATCGTGGCTGGGACCTGGATTCGCTGTATGACCCGGATCCGGACCGGCAGGGGACTTCGTACACGCGTGAGGGTGGTTTCCTCTACGACGTTGCTGAGTTCGACGCGGCGTTCTTCGGTATTTCGCCGCGTGAGGCACTGGCGATGGATCCGCAGCAGCGGTTGCTGCTGGAGACGTCCTGGGAGGTCTTCGAGCGGGCGGGCATCGACCCGGCCACCCTGCGGGGCAGCCGCACCGGCGTCTTCGCGGGCACCAATGGCCAGGACTACCTGTCCCTGCTGATGAAGGCGCCCGAGGGGCTCGAAGGCCACCTGGGAACGGGTAACGCGGCGAGCGTGGTCTCCGGACGCGTCTCGTACACCTTCGGCCTGGAGGGCCCGGCGGTCACCGTCGACACGGCGTGTTCCTCGTCGCTGGTGGCGCTGCACCTGGCGGTACAGGCGTTGCGTCAGGGCGAATGCACGCTGGCGCTGGCCGGTGGTGTGACCGTGATGTCCACCCCTGAGAGCTTCGTCGACTTCAGTCGTCAGCGTGGTCTTGCCACGGACGGCCGGATCAAGGCGTTCGCGGC
>NZ_JBEOVN010000390.1:0-2615 GCF_040295565.1 Streptomyces sp. NPDC002785
CTGGCGGCGATTCCGGCCGCGCACCCGCTGACCGCCGTGGTGCACACCGCCGGTGTGCTGGACGACGGCATCATCGGCTCGCTCACGCCCGAGCGAGTCGAACGGGTGCTGCGGCCCAAGGTCGATGCCGCGCTGAACCTGGACGAACTGACCCGCGACCTGGACCTGTCCGCGTTCGTGCTGTTCTCCGGCGCCGCCGCCGCGTTCGGCGCGCCGGGGCAGGCCGGCTACGCGGCCGCCAACGCCTTCCTGGAGGCTCTGGCCCAGCGCCGCGCCGCCCAAGGGCTTCCGGCGACCGCGCTGGCATGGGGTCTGTGGGCCGGCTCCGGAATGGCCGCAGACCTGGACGAGACGGACCTGCGGCGCATCGCGCGCGGCGGCGTCGCCCCGATGGCCGTCGAAGAGGGCCTCACACTTTTCGACGCCGCCCGTGCGGACGGCGAGACCGTGCTGTTCCCGATGCGGCTCGACCACGCGGGGCTGCGCACCGAGGCCACCGCAACCGGCACTGTACCGGCGCTGCTGCGCGGACTGATACGCGTGCCGGTGCGCCGCGCGGCCGTGGCCGCAGACAGTTCCTCGCCGGTCCAGCGTCTGCGCATGATGGCCACGAACGCCGAACGGGACGCCGCGCTCCTGGAGTTGGTGTGCGATCGGGTCGCCGGCGTGCTCGGCTACGCCGGGCCGGAAGTCCTGGACTCCGCACGGGCGTTCAAGGAGCTGGGTTTCGACTCGCTCACCGCCGTCGAGCTGCGCAACGACCTCAAGGCGGTCACTGGACTCCGTCTTCCCGCCACCCTGGTCTTCGACTATCCGACGCCCACCGCCCTGGCGGGTTATCTGCGGGACGAGCTGCTCGGTACCGAGCAGACCGAAACCGCGCCGGCCGTCGCCCGCCCGGCACTCGCGCCGACCGACGACGATCCGATCGTGATCGTCGGCATGGGCTGCCGGTTCCCCGGTGGGGTGCGTTCGCCGGAGGACCTGTGGCGTCTCGTCGCCACCGGTGGCGATGGCGTCTCCGGCTTCCCCGTCGACCGCGGCTGGGACCTGGACGCGCTCTACCACCCGGACCCCGACCACGCGGGTACCAGCTACACCCGCGAAGGCGGCTTCCTGCACGACGCCGCCGACTTCGACCCGGCGTTCTTCGGGATATCGCCGCGCGAGGCCCTCGCGATGGACCCGCAGCAGCGGTTGCTGCTGGAGACGTCCTGGGAGGCGTTCGAGCGGGCGGGCATCGCCCCGGCGACCGTCCGGGGCAGCAAGACCGGCGTGTTCGCGGGCGTCATGTACCACGACTACGTCACCGGCACGGACGGCATTCCGGACGGCGTCGAGGGCTACATCGGCACCGGCAACGCAGGCAGCATCGCCTCCGGCCGGGTCGCGTACACCTTCGGCCTCGAAGGCCCGGCGGTCACCATCGACACCGCGTGCTCCTCGTCGCTGGTAGCGCTGCACTGGGCCATCCAGGCGCTGCGCAACGGGGAATGCGAACTCGCCCTGGCCGGCGGTGTTGCCGTGATGGCGACCCCGGAGACCTTTATCGACTTCAGCCGCCAGCGTGGCCTGTCCACCGACGGCCGCTGCAAGTCCTTCGCGGCGTCGGCCGACGGTACGGGCTGGGCCGAGGGCGCGGGCATGCTGCTGGTCGAGCGGCTCTCGGACGCGCGGCGCAACGGGCACCCGGTCCTCGCGGTCGTGCGCGGTACGGCGGTGAACCAGGACGGTGCGAGCAATGGTCTGACGGCGCCCAACGGCCCGTCCCAGCAGCGTGTGATCCGCGCGGCGCTGGCCGGCGCCGGTCTGAAGGCCGTCGACGTGGACGTGGTCGAGGCACATGGCACGGGTACGACGCTGGGTGACCCGATCGAGGCTCAGGCGCTGCTGGCCACCTACGGCCGGGAGAAGTCCGCGGACCAGCCGCTGTGGCTGGGCTCGATCAAGTCCAACATCGGTCACACGCAGGCCGCGGCCGGTGTCGCGGGCATCATCAAGATGGTCATGGCGATGCGCCATGGCGTACTGCCGAAGACCCTGCACGTCGACGAACCGTCGTCGGAGATCGACTGGCAGGCGGGCGCGGTCGAGCTGCTGACCGAGGCCGTCGACTGGCCGGAGACCGGCCGTCCGCGCCGGGCGGGCGTCTCCTCCTTCGGTATCAGTGGCACCAACGCGCACACGATCATCGAGCAGGCCCCGGCAGAGCCGGTGGCCGGCACCACGGCGGCCGCGGCGCTGCCGTTCGTCCCGTGGCCGCTCTCGGCCATGGGCCAGGACGCCCTGCGCGACCAGGCCCACAGGCTCCGCGACCACCTGCTCTCCACCGACGGCCTCGACTGCGTCGACGTCGGTCACTCGCTGGCGACCGGCCGCGCGGCCTTCGAAGACCGCGCGGTGCTGGTGGCGCAAGACCGCGACGGCTTCCTCCGCGCCCTGGCGGCCCTGGCCGCCGACGAGCCGGCCACGAGCGTGGTGCGGGGCTCGGTGGTCGGTGGCAGGATGGCGTTCCTGTTCACGGGGCAGGGGAGTCAGCGGCTCGGTATGGGCCGTGAGTTGTATGAGACGTTCCCGGTGTTCGCCAAGGCGCTGGACGCGGTGTGTGCTGAGCT
>NZ_JBEOVN010000391.1:0-2613 GCF_040295565.1 Streptomyces sp. NPDC002785
TCATCGGATCGCGGGGAGGGAGCGGGGATGTCCGACCTGGAGCGGATCACGGCTCGCCGGAGTGAACTGGAGGCGCTCGCCGAGGAGTTGGGCAAACGGCTTCAGGAGGTCGAAGCGGAGCGGGAGGAGTTGGTGAGCCTGAGACGGGTCTGTACGGTCAGTTTGCTGTACAGACCCCCTTGGCGGGAGAAAACGTCAAGACCTGTGGGATCCGCGGCGTGGGCCGGGTGACCGGATGGGTAGTCACGGTGTCACGGCGAGCAGGTGGCAGGGCGGCTCGCGATGGTCCAGTATGTGGTGCTGGGTTGTGAGCCCGGCGGCCTCCAGAGCGGCCAGGACTTCAGCCACGGGGCGGAGGGTGAAGCCGTGCTTGGTGAACGGCTGACGGGCCATCCAGTCTGGATCGGCGATGCCGATCACGCCACGGCCGGTCGGTGCGAGCACCCGCTTCAGCTCACTGAAGCCCACCGTGGGATCGTCGATGAAGTAGACAGTGTTGAGGCTGATCCAGCCATCCAGCGCGCCGTCAGCGAACGGCAGGGAGTCCATCGTCGCCCGGTGCAGCTCAAGGTGCCCGGCAGCAACGTCAGACCGCCACGTCTTGCCGGCTCGGGTGAGCATGGCCGCGGAAGGCTCGACGCCGTGCACGCGACCATCGTCGTTGGTTGCGTCCAGCAAGAGCTGAAGCCCGAACCCGCCGCCGAACCCGATATCGGCCACCTTCTCGCTACCGCTCAGGTCCAGGGTCTCCACCGCAGCGGTGATCAGCGCGGCGTTGCGCTTGTTCAGCATCCTCGCGACCAGGGCCCCGAGCGGACCCGAGGGGCCACCCAGTTGGCGGCTGAAAATGCGGAGCCAGACGTCGGACACACGGATGTGGGGCACGGGGGCCACTATGGCAGCCACACCCTTGGTGCGGAACCGGTTGGCCAATCAGAGTTCCTCGGGAGGTGCGCCGCTTCCGTGCCACCCGACCGAGGGTAAACAACGGTCATCCACAGGTTCTGATCACCGCTTTGGCGGCCTCAGAGGCTGGTGATCCGCCTTGCCCGCACCCAGCTCCAGCCGCAGGACGTCGGCCTCGATACGTCCGCAGCCTGCCACTACTGGCATGGCAATGAGCGGTGCGCATCGTGAAGTTGCAGGTCATGGGTCTGGTGTGCGTGGATGTCGGCGTGCTCACAGTGGTCATAGGCGTATGACTCTCGTGAAGATCATCGGTCAGCGGGCGACTTCGCGGTTCGTCAGGACCAGCAGGGCCCTCACCAGCGTGGTCGCCCACTTCGGGTCGGTGCGTACCTTGCCGAGCACGCGTCAGTTCTTCAGGTGCGCGAAGCCGTGCTCGGCCGGGGCCCGTACCGCGGCCAGCGCCTTGTTGGACAGTTTCTGGCTGCGGGTCAGGGGCCGGTTGCGGGCGGCCTTGTAGCCGGTGATCACCGCCGGGTCGGCGTCCGGGCCGCTGTCGTCGAGGCCGACGAAGCCCAGGTCGGCGATGGCGCCGAGCCCGGCCGTGCGGAGATGGGCGGTGAGTTTGTCGTGCCGGCAGGCAGTGATCTCCGAGGTGCGTCCGGGCCTGGCCGCCGAGATCCACAGCAGGCGGCCCCGGTCGTCGGTGAGCGCGATCACGAGCAGGCCGTGGCATTTGTGCTTGCCGGAGTAGTTCTTCCGGTTCGCTGTTCCGGTGCGCCGCTGGGTGCGAATCAGGGAGCCGTCCAGCAGTACGATTCCGCCACCGGATCGGGTGATCTTCTTCAGGGCGCGGTCCAGGCGCGGGGCGCGGGCGGCCAGCAGGCCGACGACCTCCCGCACCCAGCGGGTGACGGTGGTGCGGTGCACCCCGTTTCCGCCGGCCAGATCGCCGGGCCGCTGGTC
The DNA here is from genome assembly GCF_040295565.1 of Streptomyces sp. NPDC002785. NCBI lineage: Bacteria > Bacillati > Actinomycetota > Actinomycetes > Kitasatosporales > Streptomycetaceae > Streptomyces > Streptomyces sp. NPDC002785. The sequence continues at coordinate 1,873 of NZ_JBEOVN010000391.1, forward strand.
ACAGCGCAGTACCGCCAGGACGATCCCTGCGATCCTTCCCGCGGGCAGGGCCCGCCACCGCGAGCCGATCTTCTTGCAGTGGCCGCGTATCAGGGTGGCGAGATAGTTCAGAGTGGCGCTCGACAGCGGCAGGAGGGCAGTGTAGACAAGGCCGTCAGGGCCCTCGACGGTGTCGTTGTTTTTCTTCACACCAAACTCAACTGCCGCCGGGGGCCCGCCGGTTACGCCCCGACCGTCCCCGCCCCCGTTTCGGCGTGGCTACCGGCGTGCGATGAACCGTCCGTCGGGCCGTTTATGCAGCCAGCCACGTTCGGCGAGCTTGGTCATCTTTGCCCGCAGCGGCTCCAGCTTCCCGCGCAACCCCACCTCAAGGCCCAGCTCCTCGCCCACCGCCCTGACCTGCACCGGACCATCGGCGGCCCGAACGATCGCCAAGATCCGGCGGTAGTCACCGGGCAGCGCGGTCTCCTCCAGATCATCGCCGCGATGCGGGACCAGCAGCACCGCACGCCCCGCCACCTGCGCTTTCGCCGGAGCCACCAAGGCGGCGGCCTCCGCCTGGAGGCGGTCCCGCTCGGCCAGACGGTGCAGCACCCGCTCGGCGATCACCAACTCCTCCCGCTCCGCCTCGACTTCCCGAAGCCGCTTGCCTAGCTCCTCGGCGAGCGCGTCCAGCTCGCTCCGGCGAGCCGTGATCCGCTCCAGCTCGGACATCCCCGCTGCCTCCCCGCGATCCGGCGG
>NZ_JBEOVN010000392.1:0-2594 GCF_040295565.1 Streptomyces sp. NPDC002785
AGCAGCTCGGTAGCTCGCTGGGCTCATAACCCAGAGGTCGCAGGTTCAAATCCTGTCCCCGCTACTGAAAGACGAAGGCCCGGATCCTTTCCAGGATCCGGGCCTTCGTCGTGCCGCGATGACTTTCTTGTGTGATGCGTGTGAAGTGCGGTTCGCAGGGCACGAGTTGAGCCCGGACGTGTTTGACTTGTCTCTCTGTGGGCATGTCGACAAAACGCTGAAGTGACCTCGCTGCCGTGGTGTGCCACGTGTACGCGGGTTGTAGGTGGTGCGACGATGGTATTTATGGGGGACAGGGCAACTCTGTTGGAGACAGGGCGGTTTGTGAAGCGCCGCGTTTATCAGCCGGATAGTGTGATGAATGCGGCATTTGGTGTTGCTGCCACGGAGAACGACGAGACCACTGAAACCACTGAGATCATCGGGACGACCGAGACCGCCGAGACTGTGGGGTGTGCCGCGACCGTCGAGAGCACGGAGAGTGCAGAGGGCACGGAGAGCGCCGAGGCCACTGGGAGCGGCAGGAGCGCCGGGGCCATTGAGGCTGCCGAGATCCGGGAGAGCCCGGAGAGCGCCGAGAGCGAGGCGCGCCACCGTCGCGCCGCCGACGCCGGTGACACCACGTCGATGAGCGTTCTCGGCGCCCTGCTGCTGCGCCGCGGCGATCTGGACGGCGCCGAGCCCTATCTGCGTGCGGCCACCGCCGACGGCGACCGGGCCGCGGCCAACAACCTGGGTGTCCTCCTCCACCAGCGCGGATACGTCGACGACGCGGCCGGCTGGTGGCGTATCGCAGCGGTCGCGGGTTCCGCCGCTGCCGCGCACGCCCTCGGTCGCCACTACCGCGAGCGGGGGGACGAGCCCGGCGCCGAGTACTGGCTGCGGCAGTCCGCCGAGCAGGGCCATGCGCTGGGCGCGTACGCCCTCGCCGACCTGCTGGAACACCGCAGCGACGTCGGTGCCGAGCGCTGGCTGCGCGCCGCCGCCGAGCAGGGGCACCGGGAGGCCGCGTACCGCCTCGCGCGCATGCTGGACCGCAACACCGCCGACGACCCGCACGACGCCTTCGGCCGCCCGGGCCTGGGCCCCGCGCCCGGCCCCGGACCCGGCGCGGGCGGCGCCGATCGGCCGGGCGCCGCCGCCCGTTCCGCGGTACGCAAGGACGACGGCCCCATAGCCGGTCCGGCGACCGGGCGCGTGGGCGAGGCCGAGCAGTGGTACCGGCAGGCCGCCGCGCGTGGCCACGGGCGTGCCGCTCTGCATCTCGGCGCCATCCTCGAACAGCGCGGCGAGCCCAGGGAGGCCGGCCGCTGGTACCTCATCTCCGCGAAGGCCGGCGAGGCGCGGGCCGCCTGCGCGCTCGGATTCCTGCTGCGTGACGCGGGCGACGAGGAGAGCGCTGCCGTGTGGTGGTTGCGCGCCGCCCAGGACGGCGACGGGAACGCCGCCAACGCCCTGGGCGCTCTGCACGCCGCCCGTGGCGAGCAGCAGACCGCCGAGCGCTGGTACCGCGCCGCCATGGACGCGGGCGACGTCAACGGGGCGTACAACCTGGGGCTGCTCTGTGCGGCCCAGGACCGTACGCCGCAGGCCGAGCAGTGGTACCGCCGCGCCGCGTACGCGGGCCATCGCGAGGCCGCCAACGCACTGGCTGTACTCCTGCTCCAGGCGGGCGACGCGACCGGCGCCGAGCCCTGGTTCTCCAAGGCGGCCGAGGCGGGCAGCGTCGATGCGGCCTTCAACCTCGGCATCCTGCACGCCGGACGCGACGAGGATCGTGCGGCCCTGGTCTGGTACGAGCGGGCCGCGGCGGCAGGTCACACCGAGGCCGCGCTCCAGGTCGGCATGGCCCTGCTGCACCAAGGCGAGGAGCAGGAGGCCGAGCGCCATCTGCGCTGCGCGGCGGGCGGCGGCAGCGCCGAGGCCGCCTTCCGGCTGGCCGGGGTGCTGGACTCGCGGCAGCCGCCGCCCGGACCTCCCGCGCTGGGCGAGCCGATGCCGGAGAAGACCGAGTGCGAGGAGTGGTACGAGCGGGCCGCCGAGCAGGGGCACCGCCGCGCCCAGGTGCGGGTGGGGATGCTCGCGGCGGCCCGTGGTGACGTGGACAGCGCGGCCCGCTGGTATCGCGAGGCCGCCGAGTCGGGCAGCCGCAACGGCGCCTTCAACCTCGGGCTGCTGCTGGCCCGCGAGGGCAGCGAGCGCGAGGCCGCGCTGTGGTGGAGCCGTGCCGCGAACGACGGGCACGGTCGTGCCGCCCTGCGTCTCGCCCTGCTGGCCGCCCGCCGCGGGGAGCTCACCGAGGGGCAGCGCTGGTGCGCTCGGGCGGTCGAGCTGGGCCCGGCGGAGGTCGCCGAGCGGGCTGCCCGGCTGCGCGAGGCGCTGCACCAGGAGCTGACCGCATAGCAGTGCGCGGCGGCCCCCGCACGGCTCGCAGAAAGCAGATTTGCGCTGGTCCAGGGCGTCACGTACTGTTGGGTTCAACGACGCGGGGTGGAGCAGCTCGGTAGCTCGCTGGGCTCATAACCCAGAGGTCGCAGGTTCAAATCCTGTCCCCGCTACTGAACGCAGAAGGCCGGATCCTTTGGAGGATCCGG
>NZ_JBEOVN010000393.1:0-2397 GCF_040295565.1 Streptomyces sp. NPDC002785
CCCGTTGGGGGGGGGGGCCGACCCCCCGCGGGCCCCAACCCGCCCTCTTCTCATTCCGCCCTCGGTGTCCGTCCTCGGCTCAGATACGGACCTGAACCGCGCGGGCCAGCCGGTCATGCAGACCGCGCCCGTCGCGGTCCCAGACCAGGGCCGGAATCGCCAGGCACAGCAGCACGCTCCGGACGATCACCCGCCCGAAGGTGAGCCGGCCGCCGTTCTCGGCGACGACCCTGATGCCCAGGATGCGCTTGCCGGGCGTGCAGCCGATGGTCCCGACGGTGAGCACACTCAGCACGAGAAAGACGCCGAGCGCCCAGTTCCCGGCCGCCTGCTGGTCACCGCGGGCGAACAGCCCGTACGCGATCACCATGCACAGGGCCCAGTCGATGAAGAGCGCACCGAAGCGCCGGCCGAGCGGCGCCACGGATCCCGGCCCGTGCTCGGGCAGACCGAGCCGCTTGCCCCGGTGGCCGAAGTCGACCCCCATCTCCTCGGCGGCCGCGCGCGGCCCGGAGAGCCACGATCCGATTGCTTGCCTATTGTCCACCCGACCACGGTACTGCGCCCGCCCGCGCGCCCTGCCGGGCGGGGGGCCGCTGCGGGCTCCCGCCTTGGCGGGGGGCGAGGGCCCCGAACCGGCCATGAGGTGCCGCTCACACCCGGCTCGGTTAACTTCTGCGAAACAAATGGGTCATGCTTGAGAAATCCGGTCTGCCTATGGTCGGGTCCAGCGTGTGCCACCGCACTGGCCGCACCACGAGCTACAACCCCGTCCCTCCCGGGCCGGGAGTAGGAGGAGTTGGATGTTCCAGAACGCCGACGACGCGAAGAAGTACATCGCCGACGAAGACGTCAAGTTCATCGATGTCCGGTTCTGCGACCTGCCGGGTGTGATGCAGCACGTCACCGTCCCGGCGGCGACCTTCGACCCGACCGAGGAGCTTGCCTTCGACGGCTCGTCGATCCGCGGCTTCCAGGCCATCCACGAGTCCGACATGGCGCTGCGCGCGGATCTGTCGACCGCCCGCGTCGACCCGTTCCGCCGCGACAAGACCGTCAACATCAACTTCTTCATCCACGACCCGATCACCGGCGAGCAGTACAGCCGTGACCCGCGGAACGTGGCCAGGAAGGCCGAGGCGTACCTCGCCTCCACCGGCATCGCCGACACCGCGTACTTCGGCCCCGAGGCCGAGTTCTACGTCTTCGACAACGTCCGCTTCCAAACGTCGGCGAACGAGAGCTTTTACCACATCGACTCCGAGGCCGGCGCCTGGAACACCGGTGCGGTCGAGAACAACCGCGGCTACAAGGTCCGCTACAAGGGCGGCTACTTCCCGGTCCCGCCGGTCGACCACTTCGCCGACCTGCGCGCCGAGATGTCCCTCGAGCTGGAGCGCAGCGGCCTCCAGATCGAGCGCCAGCACCACGAGGTCGGCACCGCCGGCCAGGCCGAGATCAACTACAAGTTCAACACGCTGCTCGCCGCGGCCGACGACCTGATGCTCTTCAAGTACATCGTGAAGAACGTCGCCTGGCGCAACGGCAAGACCGCGACCTTCATGCCGAAGCCGATCTTCGGCGACAACGGCTCGGGCATGCACGTCCACCAGTCCCTGTGGGCCGGCGGCGACCCGCTGTTCTACGACGAGCAGGGCTACGCGGGCCTCTCGGACATCGCCCGCTACTACATCGGCGGCATCCTCAAGCACGCCCCGTCGCTGCTGGCCTTCACCAACCCGACGGTGAACTCGTACCACCGCCTGGTCCCCGGCTTCGAGGCCCCGGTCAACATGGTGTACTCGCAGCGCAACCGCTCGGCCGCGATGCGTATCCCGATCACGGGCTCGAACCCGAAGGCCAAGCGCGTCGAGTTCCGTGCCCCGGACCCGTCGTCGAACCCGTACCTCGCCTTCTCCGCTCTGCTGATGGCAGGCCTCGACGGCATCAAGAACAAGATCGAGCCCGCCGAGCCGATCGACAAGGACCTGTACGAGCTGGCTCCCGAGGAGCACGCGAACGTCCAGCAGGTCCCGACCTCCCTCCCGGCCGTCCTGGAGGCGCTGGAGGCGGACAACGAGTACCTGCAGGCCGGTGGCGTCTTCACGTCCGACCTGATCGAGACGTGGATCGACTTCAAGCGCACCAACGAGATCGCCCCGATCCAGCTGCGCCCGCACCCGCACGAGTTCGAGCTGTACTTCGACCTCTAAGGAGCGGGGTCGGGCGGCCTGGGCGGAAGCCTTGGAAACTGGCTGTGACCTGCGGAAACTCTTCTCAGCAGTTCTCACTGTCACCGGTCGGTTTCCATGCCCTTGTGCACCGAGTGTGCACCGCGCGGCCGATTCGCTGACGTGACGTCAGCGGCATGAACGAGGGCCGCTACCCCGACCACGG
>NZ_JBEOVN010000394.1:0-2346 GCF_040295565.1 Streptomyces sp. NPDC002785
TCTGCCGCCGATGGATGCCGGGTTGGCGATCGGTGCTCTTCAGCAGGCTCTGGACCTGGATGACACGGTGCTGGCCGTCGCGGACATCGACTGGGAGCGGTTCGGCCCCGGCTTCACCGCCGTACGGCCCAGCCCGCTCCTCTCCGGCCTGGCCGAGGTGCGCCAGGCCGTGGCACGTGCCGCCATCGTCCCCGAACAGGCCGGAAGGGCCGCGGAACCGGCCACCTCGCTCGGTCAACGGCTGCTCGGGCTCGGTGAGCCCGAGCGCGGAGCCTTCCTGCTGGACCTCGTACGCGGTCATGTCGCCGAGGTGCTGGGCCACGCCCACATCGAGGAGGTCGCGGCCGACCGCGCGTTCCGTGAGATCGGTTTCGACTCGCTGACCGCCGTGGAACTGCGCAATGGCCTCAACGCCATCACCGGTCTGCGGCTCCCCGCCACCCTCATCTACGACTACCCCACCCCGATCGCCCTCGCCGACCACCTCCTCGCCGGACTCCTCGGCGAGCAGGCCACGATCACCGGCCCGGTGGTGGCGGCCGCGGCTGACGACGACCCGATCGCGATCGTTGCGATGAGCTGCCGCTTCCCCGGCGGCGTGCACACCCCCGAGCAGTTGTGGCGACTGCTCGCGTCCGGCACGGACGTCGTTTCGGGCATGCCCACCGACCGTGGCTGGGACCTGGACACTCTCTACAACCCGGACCCGGACGTCGAGGGAACCTCGTACGCCCGCGAGGGCGGCTTCCTGCACGACGTCGCCGACTTCGACCCCACCTTCTTCGGTATTTCGCCGCGTGAGGCGCTGGCAATGGATCCCCAGCAGCGGTTGCTGCTGGAGACGTCCTGGGAGGCGTTCGAGCGGGCCGGCATCGACCCGGCGACACTGCGCGGCAGCCACGCCGGTGTCTTCGTCGGCACCAACGGCCAGGACTACCTGTCGCTGCTGCTCAACGGCTCGGAGGGCCTCGAAGGCCACATGGGCACGGGCAACGCGGCCAGCGTGATCTCCGGCCGGCTGGCGTACACCTTCGGGCTGGAGGGCCCGGCCGTCACCATCGACACCGCCTGCTCCTCCTCGTTGGTCGCCCTGCACTCCGCCATCCACGCGCTGCGCAACGGAGAATGCTCGCTGGCGCTGGCCGGTGGGGTGACCGTGATGTCCACCCCGGGTGTGTTCATCGACTTCAGCCGCCAGCGCGGTCTCGCCACGGACGGCCGGATCAAGGCGTTCGCGGCTGGTGCGGATGGCACGGGCTGGGGTGAGGGTGTCGGCATGCTGCTCGTCGAGCGGCTCTCCGACGCGCGCAAGAACGGCCACCCGGTCCTTGCCGTTGTGCGTGGCACGGCGGTCAACCAGGACGGTGCGAGCAACGGCCTCACAGCGCCGAACGGCCCCTCCCAGCAGCGGGTGATCCGGCAGGCCCTGGCCACCGCCGGGCTCTCGGCCACGGACGTGGACGCGGTCGAGGCGCACGGCACCGGCACCAAGCTGGGTGACCCGATCGAAGCGCAGGCGCTGCTGGCCACCTACGGCCAGGACCGCCCTGAAGACCGCCCGCTGTTCCTCGGCTCCATCAAGTCGAACATTGGCCACACGCAGGCCGCGGCGGGCGTCGCGGGTGTGATGAAGATGGTGCTCGCCATGCAGCACGGAGTGCTGCCGCAGACGCTCCATGTCGACGAGCCGACCCCGCACGTCGACTGGGCCGCGGGCGACATCGCCCTGCTGACCGAGCCGGTGGCCTGGCCGGAGACCGGCCGTCCGCGCCGGGCGGGCATTTCCTCCTTCGGCTTCAGCGGGACCAACGCCCACGCCATCGTGGAGCAGGCGCCGGCCGAGGAGACCACGGATTGCGCCCCGGAACAGGGCGTGGCCCCGGCGATGCTGCCGGTGGTCCTGTCCGCACGGACTGCCGACGGGCTGCGTGCGCAGGCCGAGCAGCTGCGTGCGCACCTGACCGCTGAACCGGACACGGTGCCGACGAACGTCGGCTACTCCCTGGCCAGGCACCGCGCGGTCTTCGAGGAGCGGGCCGTGCTCGTCGCCGAGGACCGGGCCGAGCTGCTGGCCGGTCTGGAGGCGCTGGCCGAGGGCCGCAGCACGACCGGGCTCGTCGAGGGCTCGGTGGTCAGCCGCAAGACCGCCTTCCTGTTCACGGGGCAGGGCAGTCAGCGGCTCGGTATGGGCCGTGAATTGTACGAGACGTTCCCGGTCTTCGCGGATGCCCTGGACGAGGTGTGCGCGCATCTGGACCAGTATCTGGAACAGCCTTTGAAGGGTGTGCTGTTCGGGTCTCAGGCCGAGCTGTTGGACCGGACGGGCTTTACGCAGCCTGCGTTGTT
>NZ_JBEOVN010000395.1:0-2274 GCF_040295565.1 Streptomyces sp. NPDC002785
GGAAGAGATTCCCCACCGCAGCACACAGATTTCAACAGGCGCTATTCGGCAATGTATGTGCGGTAGAGCCAGGGATGGACTGGCAGCAGTTTGCCATCGAATTCGGCATGGTGATCCGTGAACTCAAAATGCTCATAGCCGTTCCCTCGGGGAACTGTCACTCTTGTTTCGTCTTCCAGTGGACTTGACTTTCCAGAACGGCGGAGAGCGCTCCTGCCCTCTGTCGAGCTTTACGCGAATCGACTGAGGCGTGGCGCTCTTCAGTCGGGAGAATCAACGGCGAGCAATCAGCGGCGTCGGTTCGATTTCTTTCCGTCACGTCGCCCCGAGAGTGCAGCCGGAAATGTTTCCACTACTGAACGGTGAGTGTCGCGAGGTCGCGCAGCTGGTCCAGGAATCCCATGCGCGGTGCGTCACTTTCCGGGACGAGGGGGGCCTGCTCCTCGATGGCGCGGAGAGTGTCGGCGATCGGCCTCGCGTACGAAACGAGGTGAACGCCACGTTGGAGCAGCCGACGGTGTGCGCTGTGGTGACCGCATTGACCAGCATGGCCTCAGGGTGAAGCGCAGGGGCGCGGGCATAGGCTGCCGTCGGGATCACGGCCAGTCCTGTTGCCAGGAGACAGGCCCGATGAGGGATTGGACGGTACGGAGAGTTCGCATGGTGCCCCTTGACGAGGTGATGCGAGCCGCCTCTTCCTTGCCGAGGGGCGCTCATGGCGACGAACGATCTCCATGCTGCTCACAACTGGCTGGCCAGTTCTGCGGCGGATCGTCGGTTGCCGCGCTCCCGGAGAGGAGGGCAGCCCACCGGTTGGATTCAGAACGGTTATCCCATGGAGTTGGATAACCTCGCAATGAGGCTGGCAGCAGTTCACCCGTATGGCGTAATTTGATAAATGAGGAACGCCTGCTTCTCGGTGAGTCCTCCAAATCTCGCCTCACTGGGTTCGTGACGTCGGATTCATGACGATTTGTCGTCGAATTGTCGCAACTGAAGAGAAAAGACGTGCACCGAGCAGCTGGCCCGCATCGGCTGGTTCGGGGAAATTCCCTCGGCGTGATCGAAGAGACCACGGCGGCGATGGCCGGCGACTCGTCCCCTCGCGGGGCAAAATGCGGACTGGGTCAATCGGGTGACTAATCGGCACAAGGGTTGATGGCATTTCATTCATTAGGGTTACTGAAGTCGTTAACCGGTGGGTCGCCCATTCCTCTCCGGGAAGCTCGGCAATTGGCCCGCCCGTTTCGGCCCTCCCTGCTGGCAGGGCTCGGCGAGTAGGGCCACTGCCACGGCGGCTGCTCCGGAGAGCCACCAGCCAATGGGTGCTTCCGACCGTCGGCTGGTAGAGCGGCCCGCCCTGCCTGAGACCGGGCAGTGGTGCTTACATCGCGGCTGATGCCCGTCGGCCCCCGGTCGCCGTCGAGTCAGCCCCCCATTTGCCGGTCGGTCTTATCGCCGCAAGCCACTGCCCGGTCGCCCCCGGAACCGACGACAGCCATTCTTCCTCTCACGCCTGACCTCGCGTCGGGCACGAGGGAAGCCGGCCGTCGCTCCCAGCCAGTTCCCATGCGGACCGCAACGGTCCGCCTGTCGCAGGAGGACCCGTCATGTCCACAAACGTCACCTCATCCGATCAGTCCCGGTCGGTCGCCCAACTGTCCTTCCCTCTCGGGCCGCTGCTCCTGGCAGTCCTGCCCAACTCCGGCCCGGTCGCAGGCGGCAATACGGTCCAGCTCCTCGGCCTGGGGCTCAGCGGTGCCACCAGCGTTCTGTTCGGCGCCACGCCGGCCACCATCGTCTCCCAGGACGTACTGGGGCTCACTCTCACGCTTGTGGCCCCAGCGCATGCCGCAGGCGCAGTGCCGGTCACCGTGACCACCAGCAGCGGCACGAGCAACTCGGTGTCCTACACCTACGTGGGTACGCCCACGCCTGCCCCTCCCACCGCCACCAGCATCATCCCGGCCTCGGGCCCGGTCGCCGGCGCCACCCCGTTCGTGATCACCGGCACCAACCTGAACGGTGCCACCGTCACCGTCAACGGAGTTCCGGCCACCGTGCTGGGCAGCGACCCCACCGGGATCCTGCTGTTCGGGATCATCCCGGCAGGTTCCACCGCGGGCAACGTCCCGGTCGTGGTGACGACCGCTGCCGGGGCCGCCACCGTTCCCGGCGGGTACACCTACATCTGACTACCTCTCTCCTGCCTCGTCGCCACACCGACTGGCCAGGGTTTTGAACGGCGCCGGCCTGCGAGTTCCACGCGCAGGC
>NZ_JBEOVN010000396.1:0-2236 GCF_040295565.1 Streptomyces sp. NPDC002785
GCGCCCACCTATTTTTCCCCGTTTTTGTTTCCATTCTTTCCCACCCGCCGGCTCTGCCGACCCGGCCCTCGGCCATGGCCGTGAGCGGCGGCGTGGCGGTGGTAGGGGCGATGTCCTGAACCGACCCCCGCCCCTCAGCGCTCAGCGGCCGTCCCCCGGCCGCGGCGGGTCCACGCGCACCAGGCCCGACTGGTAGGCCATGGCGACCAGCTGGGCCCGGTGCCGGGCCCCCAGCTTGGTCATCGCCCGCCCGACATGGGTGCGTACGGTCAGCGGGCTGACATGCATCCGCTCGGCTATCTCGTCGTTCGACAGGCCCTCGGCGGCCTGCGCCATGACCTCGCGCTCGCGAGCGGTCAGGACGTCCAGGGACTCGGGCGCGGCGATCCTGCCCTCCGGGCGGGCGAGGTAGCGGGTGATCAGGGCCCGGGTCGCGGTGGGCGACAGGAGGGTGTCGCCGGCGGACACCGTGCGGATGGCGTCCAGGAGCTCCTCGGGGCCGACGCCCTTGCCGAGGAAGCCGCTTGCGCCCGCGCGCAGGGCCTGGGCCACGTACTCGTCGATCTCGAACGTGGTGAGGATGAGGATGCGGGTCTCCCGCAGTGCCTTGTCGCGGCAGATCTCCTCGGTCGCCGCCAGCCCATCGAGGCCCGGCATGCGGATGTCCATCACGACCACGTCCGGCGCAGTGGCGCGGGCCTGCTCCACCGCCTCCCGGCCGTCCGCCGCGACGCCGACGACCTCCATGTCGTCGTTCGAATCGATCAGCAGCCGGAAGGTCCCGGCCAGCAGTGCCTGGTCATCGGCCAGCAGTACCCGGATGGTCACCGTGCCGTCCTCTCGTCATGGTCCGATCGTCCTGGCGATGAATCGGGTTCCGCCGTCTCCAGGGGAAGTTCTGTGGTCACTTCGAAGCCGCCGCTCGCACGGTGCCCGGCGGCCAGCCGGCCGCCGACGGACAGGGCCCGCTCACGCATGCCGATGAGGCCGTATCCCGGCGCGCCCGCCGTCCGCGGCTCGTGTCCGTCGTCGGTGATGGTGAGCGTGAGCAGGCGGCGCGAGTAGCCGAGCCGGACCGAGGCCGTCGCGGAGCCCGCGTGCTTGGTGACGTTGGTCAGCGCCTCCTGCACGATCCGGTACGCGGTCAGGTCCGTGCCCGGCGACAGCGGTCGCTCCGTACCCTCCACCGACACCGAGACCACGAGGCCCGTCCGCCCGAACGAGGCGATCAGCTCCGGGAGTTGGGCAAGGCCGGGGGAGGGCTCCAGAGGGGTTTCCGGGTCGCCCTCGCTGCGCAGCAGCCCCACGGTCGCCTTGAGTTCGCGCAGCGCCGAGGAGGTGGTCCCGGCGAGCTGGTCCATCATCTGCTGCGCCTGCTCGGGCTGCCTGCGCAGCAGGTACGCGGCGGTGGCCGCCTGCGCGTGGGCGAGGGCGATGTGGTGCGCGACGATGTCGTGGAGTTCGCGGGCGATCCGCGTCCGCTCCTCGCTCACCCGGTGGCGCGCCTCCTCCTCGCGGGTACGTTCCGCCAGCTCGGCCCGTGCCTCCACGGCGGCGACATGGCCGCGCCGGCTCCGTACCGACTCACCGACGGCCCCCGCCAGCAGGACGCAGGACAGGACACCGATCTGGTCGGGGCGCAGCAACGCGCCATCGCCCCAGGCGATGGACATGAAGGCAATGGCGGCGGTCGCTCCGGCCGTGGACACCACGGTCGTGCGGAGATCCGTACGCAGGGCCAGGAGGTAGAGGGCGACCAGGGCGGCGCCCGCGATGCTCGGGTTGGGGTCGAAGCCGATGCGGTGCCCCATGACGCCCAGGACGCCGCCGCACACCGTCGTCACCGCCACCACCGTGCGCGGGAATCTGCGCTGCCCCAGCAGCAGAACGGCGGAGGGCACCGCGGCGACCAGGGAGAAGTCGAGCGTCGGGGTGCGGACGATCCGGGCCTCGGTCACGGTGCTGGCGAAGACCACCAAGGTCCACAGCATGACGGCGACCATCACATCGACGGTCCGGGGGTGGTGTCGGGCCCACTGCCGCCAGTCGGTGAACATGCACTCTCTCTTTCTCGGGTCCGACCATGGTCGCCGACACGTCTGTCCCTTTTGCGCGGGGGTGTCCGGAGGCCGCCCGTCGTGCTGGCAGCCAGGCGGCGGGCCGCGGCCCCCCGGACCAACCGAGACCGCACCGGGCGCTGCGCCGCGACGGGCGGGAGGGCCCACGGCCCCCCCCA
>NZ_JBEOVN010000397.1:0-2228 GCF_040295565.1 Streptomyces sp. NPDC002785
GGCTGGGATTTCAGCCGTCCGGCGACCGAGGACAGCCGACGCGGGGATGCGGGCCGCACGAGCGTGAACCGTGCGCCCCGCCCCGCGCTAGCGGATCGGCATGCCCGAGAGGGTGCGGGCGATCACCAGGCGCTGGATCTCGCTCGTGCCCTCGAAGATCGTGTAGATCGCCGCGTCCCGGTGCATCCGCTCCACCGGGTACTCACGGGTGAAGCCGTTGCCGCCGAGGATCTGGACAGCCTGCGCGGTGACCTTCTTCGCCGCCTCGCTCGCGTACAGCTTGGACATGGAACCCTCGGCCGAGGTGAACGGCTTGCCGGTGGCCGCCATCCAGGAGGCGCGCCAGACCAGCAGCCGGGCCGCGTCGATCTGCGTACGCATGTCGGCGAGCTGGAAGGCGACGCCCTGGTTGTCGATGATCGGCCGGCCGAACTGGGTGCGGGTCTTCGCGTAGTCCAGCGCGACCTCGTACGCGGCACGGGCGGTGCCGACCGCCATGGCGCCGACCGCGGGGCGGGAAGCCTCGAAGGTGGCCATCGCCGCGTTCTTCACCCGCTCGCCACCGGACGCGGCGCGCTCGCGGGCCCGGGCCAGGCGCTGGTCGAGCTTTTCCTTGCCGCCGAGCAGGCAGTGGCCGGGGACACGGACGTCCTCCAGGACGACCTCGGCGGTGTGCGAGGCACGGATGCCGTGCTTCTTGAACTTCTGGCCCTGGGAGAGGCCGGGGGTGTTCGGCGGCACGATGAACGAGGCGTGCCCCTTGGAGCCGAGCTCCGCGTCGACCACGGCGACGACGACATGGACATTGGCGATACCGCCGTTGGTCGCCCAGGTCTTGGTGCCATTCAGCACCCACTCGTCCTTGGTCTGGTCGTACACCGCGCGGGTACGCATCGAGGCGACGTCGGAACCCGCGTCCGGCTCGGAGGAGCAGAAGGCGGCGACCTTCACATCGTCGGCGTCGCCGTACATCTGCGGGATCCAGGTGCCGATCTGCTCCTCGGTGCCATTGGCGAGGACACCCACGGCCGCCAGGCCCGTACCGACGATCGACAGGGCGATGCCCGCGTCCCCCCAGAAGAGCTCCTCCATCGCCATCGGGATACCGAGGCCCGTCGGGTCGAAGAACTGCTGGGCATAGAAATCGAGGGAGTAGATGCCGACCTTGGCCGCCTCCTGGATGACGGGCCAGGGCGTTTCCTCGCGCTCGTCCCACTCCGAAGCCGCCGGACGGATCACATCCTCGGCGAAGCCGTGAAGCCAGTCACGGACCTGCTTCTGGTCGTCATTGAGTTCGAGCGTGAACTCGACCATGTGCCCCTCCACGTACTGCCCCGGAAAACCACTCGTTACTAGCGGTAACCGCAGTCTGTTACCGGCAAGTAGCCCCTGTCAACCGCCCGGGTGCCGATCCGCATCCCGCAGGGCAGGGTGTTACGTTGCGCAGGCAGGACGCAATGTGCAAGGCCAGGGGTGGGGAGAGGCGACATGGAGACCACACGACAGGCCGAGCGCCAGCGGACAGCGGCCGAGAGCCGCCGCCGCGAGCTGCTCGAGGCCGCCGACCGCGTGGTGCTCAGGGACGGACCGGGGGCCTCGATGAACGCCATCGCAGCGGAGGCCGGAATCACCAAGCCCATCCTCTACCGGCACTTCGGCGACAAGGGCGGCCTCTACCGCGCCCTCGCCAAGCGCCACACCGATGCCCTGCTCATCGCTCTGCGGGCCGCGCTCGACGCACCCGCCGAGCGCCGTCGGCGCGTGGAGTCGACGCTCGACACCTATCTCGCGGCGATCGAGGCCCGCCCGCAGGTCTACCGCTTCCTGATGCACCCGTCCGACGACTCGGCACCCCCGACCGAGCAGGGCTTCGATGTCGGACGGCACTCCGCGCCGCTGCTGCGCCGGCTCGGCGAGGAGCTCGCCCTGGTGATCGCCGAGCGGGTGGACCTGGGCCCGGACAGCGAGACCATGGCCCGCATATGGGGCCACGGCATCGTCGGCATGATGCACGCCGCGGGCGACTGGTGGCTGGGGGAACGCCCCTGTTCCCGGGAGCAGTTGGTGCGCAGCCTGGCGGATCTGCTGTGGGGCAGACTGGCTGCCGCGGGCGACCGGCCCGGCGGCCCGGGGTTCTGAGGGACCGTGCGGTCAGAGGCTGTCGGGTGACCTCGGATCGGAAAGCGGACGCGGTCTGGTGCGTGCGATTCCAAAGCGGAGGAGGGAGG
>NZ_JBEOVN010000398.1:0-2148 GCF_040295565.1 Streptomyces sp. NPDC002785
GAAGGAGGCGACGCGGAGCGTCGTTGACTGACGACAACGCCGCAAGCGGAGTCGCAGGGCGTCGGGAGCCCGCTCCCTATCGTGGGGGAGGTCGTTACGGCGCGCCCACCAGCAGCTCCTGCGCCAGCTTTGCGAAGGCCTCCGCCGCCCGTGGGCGAAGCCTGGACAGGTCCCGCTCCCGAGGACCCGCCAGGTGCAGGTCGAACGGTACGATCACCACGACCCGCGCCGAGGTGGCGAACGTGGCCCGCACGGTGTGCTCGTCCATCAGGTGATCGATGCCGCCGAGTGCGGTGCACACCACCACTGCCTCGTCGGCCACCCGCTCCCAGCCGTCCGCCCGCAGCTCACCCAGTTGGCGGACCGCGGCCTCGACCGAGTACTCGGAGTTGGTGCAGCACAGCACCAGCCGGTCGGTGTGCGCCAGTACGGTCTGCGTGCCCCGGCTGATCCGGCTCCCCGTCCAGTCGCTGAGTACCACTGGGTAGTGGCGGGCCGTCATCGCCATGATCCGGCGGTACTCGTCCGCGTAAGCCGGACTCGCAGTCGAATGGGTGGCGGCATGGGCAAGCACCTCCAGCCCGCCGGTGCTGCGCGTGGTGTAGGCCCGGATCTCCTCGTACGAGGCGTCCGCCGGCAGTTCGGCGAGTTCGTGCGGGGTGCGTGGGTTGTGGTCGTGGAGGCGCCCCCTGCGCTCGCCCCGGGATGGTGCCATCAGGGTCCGCAGCCTGGCGGGGCCCAGCAGCGGCAGCCCCACCGTGGTCCCGGGCGAGGTCAGTAGCCGGGCCCAGTCGCGCAGCGCCTCGGCCGTCGGTTCCAGCACCGGCACCGGCGTCCCGGGGAACTCCGCCAAGTCCGGCGGCAGTATCTGGTCGGCGGTCAGCCAGCGGGAGTTGGCCGCGCCCGGGTGCCGGGTGGTGACCTGCCAGCGGTCGGCCTGGATCCCCGAGGAGTCCCACAGGCCGGCCGGCAGGGTGTGCACCAGAGCCGTCGGCCCGCAGCGTGCCCACCGCGCCAGCACCGGGTGCATCCGCCCCTGGCGCCAGGCCGCGCCCATCCCGTCGCTCAGGACGAGTACGAGCGTCCGCCCGGAGGGGTCCGCGGACAGCGAGGGCGACAGCGGCGCGCTCGTCGGATCGAAGGGGCGGCCGCGCAGCATCGGCTCCCCGGGGCCGGTGCTGTCCAGCCCGTACACCCGCAGCAAGCGAAAGGCGCCCAGCCGCTGCAGGGTCGTCTGGATGTCCGCAGTCAGCCGCTGCCACAGCAGCATCGAGATCCCGTCGTCCACCACCAGGACCAGGTCCAGCCAGCGCTCGCGCACCGGGCGCATCACCACGTCCGGCAGCCAGGTCTCCGCCAGCGCGGCGGCGGTGGCACGCTCGTCCAGTTCGGACCGCCACCGGCTCGGCCTCTTCCGCTTCAGCGGCCGCAACGACCGCCCCACCAGCAGCTCCTGCGCCAGGGCCTTCTCCTCCGGCACCCGGACGGGCATGCCCGGCTGCGACTGTTCCTCACGGTCGGGTACGGAGTGCTCTGCGGACTCCCGTACGCCGGTGGGCGGGGGCAGCGGCGCCGCGTGCAGGCCGGGCAGGGTCAGGTCGGGCAGGTCCTCGTCGGGCAGCTTCAGCTCCCCAGGAGCCGCCTGGTCCGGCTCCGGCCAGGATTCCTCCCCGGCGGTGGTCCCGTCCTCCGCAGCGCGACCTGTTCACCGAGATCAGGGTCTCGGATCCGGGTCCGGCCGGCCGTCTGCAAGCGTGCGCGCGACCGCGCCCTGTCCGGCAGTAGGCATACAGCAACGGGCCTTGCCGCGAATACCTGAGAAGACGCGGCATCCGGCCTGTCATCCACGATCAGCAACCCCACCCGGGCAGCCGAGCACCCATCCACCATGCATAGTGCGGCGGCCAGCGCGCCGGGAGATGCCGGTACCGACCTGAGTCGACGACAAGCCAAGGCTCCGTGCGAAGTGGATGACGCCGCCCGCGACATACATGCCGGTGCCATAGCGGGTGAGGGCCGCGCTGAAGTTCTCCAGGGCACACGGGAACATGACGAAGCCCTTCCCCGATGGGGGAAGGGCTTCGTGAGCGAGCGCTGGGCAGGCCTTGCACCTGCATTTCCCCGCAGGAAGCGGGGCGTCTTTCCTTG
>NZ_JBEOVN010000399.1:0-2146 GCF_040295565.1 Streptomyces sp. NPDC002785
ATCGGTTCGTTGACGCGGGAGCGTCTTGAGCGGGTGCTGCGTCCGAAGGTGGACGCGGCGTGGAACCTGCACGAGCTGACTCAGGACCTGGACCTTTCCGCGTTCGTTCTCTTCTCCTCCGCTGCCGGTGTCTTCGGCGGCGCGGGTCAGGCCAACTACGCGGCGGCCAACGCCTACCTGGATGCCCTCGCCCAGCACCGCAGCGCCCAGGGACTGGCGGGATCCTCGCTGGCCTGGGGTCTGTGGGCCGCCGAGTCCGGTGGCATGGCCGGTGAGCTGGACGAGGCGGACGTCTCCCGGATGAACCGGGCCGGTGTCGCCGCGCTGTCCGCCGCCGAGGGCGTGGAACTCTTCGATGCCGCGGCCCGCGCCGATGAGGCGCTGCTGGTCCCGATGCGGATGGACCTGGCGGCCATCCGGGCCCAGGCCGCCTCCTCCGGCGCTGTCGCCCCGCTGCTGCGCGGGCTGGTGCGGGTGCAGGCCCGCCGTACGGCGCGGGGCGCGGCCTCTCAGGGTGCACTGGCACAGCGACTGGCCGGACTCGGTGAAACCGAGCGGTTCGACGCGCTGCTGGATCTGGTCCGTACCCAGGTCGCCGCCGTGCTCGGCCACAGCTCCGGCGACGCGGTCGACCCCGAGCGCGCCTTCCGTGACCTGGGCTTCGACTCGCTGACAGCCGTCGAGCTGCGCAACCGCATGAACGCGGTCACCGGCATGCGACTGCCCGCCACCCTGGTCTTCGACTATCCGACCTCCGAGGTGCTCGCCCGGTACCTGCGGGACGAACTGGCCGGCTCCGGCGCCCAAGTGGACACCGTGGCAAGGACCGTGACCGACGACGAGCCGATCGCGATCGTCGCCATGAGTTGCCGCTACCCCGGCGGTGTCCGGACCCCTGAGGAACTGTGGCGGCTTCTGTCCGCGGGCGAGGACGCGATCTCCGGGTTCCCGGCCGACCGTGGCTGGGACCTGGACGCGATCTACCACCCCGACCCCGAGCACCCGGGCACCAGCTACACCCGCGAGGGCGGCTTCCTGCACGATGCCGCCGAGTTCGACCCCACCTTCTTCGGCATCTCGCCCCGCGAGGCGCTGGCCACCGACCCGCAGCAGCGGCTGCTGCTGGAGACCAGCTGGGAGGCGTTCGAGCGGGCGGGTATCGACCCCGCCACCCTGCGTGGCAGTCGTACCGGTGTCTTCGCGGGCGTGATGTACCACGACTACGCCACACTGGTGGAGCAGGCCCCGGACGGCGGCGGCGAAGGCGCGCTCGGCTCCGGCAGCACCGGCTCGATCGCCTCCGGCCGGGTCGCGTACACCTTCGGCCTGGAGGGCCCGGCCGTCACCATCGACACGGCCTGCTCGTCGTCGCTGGTCGCACTGCACTGGGCGATTCAGGCGCTGCGCAACGGCGAATGCGAACTCGCCCTGGCCGGCGGTGTGACCGTGATGGCCACCCCTGGCACCTTCATCGGCTTCAGCCGCCAGGGCGGCCTGTCCGCCGACGGCCGCTGCCGCGCCTTCTCCGCCGACGCGGATGGCACGGGCTGGGCGGAGGGTGCGGGCATGCTGCTCGTGGAGCGGCTCTCCGACGCCCGCAAGAACGGGCACCCGGTGCTGGCTGTGGTGCGTGGCAGCGCGGTGAACCAGGATGGTGCGAGTAATGGTCTGACGGCGCCGAACGGTCCGTCGCAGCAGCGGGTGATCCGGCAGGCCCTGGCGAGTGCGGGGCTGCCGGCCGCCGAGGTCGACGCGGTCGAGGCGCATGGCACGGGTACGACGCTGGGTGACCCGATCGAGGCGCAGGCGCTGCTGGCAACCTACGGTCAGGAGCGCGATGACGACCGGCCGTTGTGGCTGGGCTCGATCAAGTCGAACATAGGCCACACCCAGGCCGCCGCCGGCGTCGCGGGCATCATCAAGATGGTCATGGCGATGCGGCACGGGGTACTGCCGAAGACCCTTCACGCGGACCAGGCGTCGCCGCACGTCGACTGGTCGGCGGGCGCGGTCTCGCTGCTCGCGGAGTCCGTGAAGTGGCCGGAGACCGGCCGCCCGCGCCGTGCGGGCGTCTCTTCCTTCGGCATCAGTGGCACCAACGCCCACACGATCATCGAGCAGGCCCCGGTGGACGACGCTGCGGCGG
>NZ_JBEOVN010000400.1:0-2093 GCF_040295565.1 Streptomyces sp. NPDC002785
GGAGCCATGAATCCCACCGCAAGACCGCACGAGCCCGCACCGTCGAGGACCTCATCGCAGCGTAACCAACCGGCCACCCGACAGGCTCTCAGGCGCCCCAGCCGGCCTGTTCGCCACCGACCCGGGTGGCCGCGATCCGCTCCTGATAGCCCGAGGCCAGATATGCGACGAACGGATCCCTGGCCAGCCCGAGTTCCTCACGCACCTCGGCGAGCAGCGGACGGACGTCAGTGTTGTACGCGTCCATCAGGACACCGTTCGCGGCCAGCACATCGCCGGACTGCTGCGCGGCGGTCAGCGCGTCCATGTCGATCAGCAATGCCTTCGCAGTCGCTTCCTGCACATTGGCGACCGACCGGATCACGGCAGGGATCTTCGCCTCGATGTTGTGGCACTGGTCGAGCATGAAGTTGACGTTCGTCCCGGGCTTCATGCCGCTGTTCTTGACCACCTCGTGCATGATCCGGAACAACTGGAACGGGTCGGCGGCCCCGACCATCAGATCGTCGTCGGCGTAGAACCGGGAGTTGAAGTCGAACGCGCCGAGCTTTCCCGCACGCAACAGGAACGCCACGATGAACTCGATGTTGGTGCCCGGCGCGTGGTGCCCGGTGTCCACGACCACCTGAGCCTTCGGGCCGAGATTCAGGCAGTGCGCGTACGCCGTACCCCAGTCCGGCACATCGGTCGTGTAGAACGCCGGCTCGAACAGCTTGTACTCCAGCAGCATCCGCTGGTCGTCACCCAGCCGCTCGTACACCTCGGCCAGCGCCTCGGTCAGCCGGTCCTGACGGGCCACGATGTCGTCCTGCCCGGGGTAGTTCGTGCCGTCGGAGAACCAGAGCTTGAGATCGGGGGACCCGGTCTCGTCCATGATGTCGACGCACTCCAGCAGATGACCCGTGGCCTTGCGGCGTACCTTCGGGTCGGGGTGTGTGACCGATCCCAGCTTGAAGTCGTCGTCCTGGAAGACGTTGGAGTTGATCGCACCGATCCGAAGCCCGAGATCCTCGGCATGCCGGGTCAGCGCGGAGTAGTCCTCGACCTTGTCCCACGGAATGTGCAACGACACCTTCGGTGCCACACCCGTGAACGTGTTCACCTGCGCCGCGTCCTCCAGCTTCTCGAACGGGTCGCGCGGCACTCCTGGCTGCGCGAACACCTTGAATCGCGTCCCGGAGTTCCCGTACCCCCAAGTCGGTGTCTCGATCACCTGGGACTTCAGAGCTGCTTTGACGGCCGACAGATCAGACATGAACACCTCACGAGCGGAGTCATCCAGC
This sequence comes from Streptomyces sp. NPDC002785, assembly GCF_040295565.1. NCBI lineage: Bacteria > Bacillati > Actinomycetota > Actinomycetes > Kitasatosporales > Streptomycetaceae > Streptomyces > Streptomyces sp. NPDC002785. The sequence goes on from NZ_JBEOVN010000400.1 coordinate 1,284, forward strand.
GACCGGTGGTCGTTCGGACGGTATGAATCGTTTCAGTTAGACCGTACGCTAGGTTTGCCACGAGCTTCCAGTCAAGCAGCTAGATGTGTTTCCTTCTTGACTTGAATCAATTCATCCCGCAAGGAGCGGGCGCACGCGCAGAGGGACTTGACCGCGGGACGACCGATTGAGCGCGGGCCGACGGGTATCGAGTGCGCTCAGGGTGGTCCTGAGAGCGCCCGGTCCGCCGACTCGTTCAGAGCATGGTGGCGCATTGGAGCGACGAGGTGAAGAGCGACGGCGCGACGACGGCGACGCTTGCCGTACGCCGGCCGCCGGACGGGGCCGGCCTACCAGGTCCGGTCCGCCCGGTGATGGAGAACACCGCGACCGCGGTGACGTTCAGCAGGTTCGTTCAGCGACCGTTGCCGGACATGCTCGGCTGAAGCGAGCGCACGAGATCGAAGAGCCGGGACTCGTTGCCGCAGAGCCCCGCGCGCTCCAGAGCGCCATCGGCCTCCGCGATCGGGGAGGCGAGCAATGGCACATACAACGGGCCCTCGTCAGGTTCCGCGAGCGCCGCCCGAGTGGCCTTCAGCAGTCGGACATACGCCTGGGCCGCGGCGAGTTCGTCATTGCGCATCTCAGCATCTCCCGGTCAGAGGTGTCGGACCCACCAGCATCCCCCATGGGTCTGACAACGCACTCCCGCAGCGGCGCGAGGCCGCCCACTAGCCGCAATGCCGTTCGGTTAGCCATCTGACGGGCTTGGCAACGTGCTGATCTCGATGTGGACGGTGGTCCTGTGGGTGCGGTGGTCGATGTCGCGGC
>NZ_JBEOVN010000401.1:0-2065 GCF_040295565.1 Streptomyces sp. NPDC002785
GCCAGGGGGGACCCCCTTCCGCGTTGGCCAAAAGCCCTGGTAGCTCCTTCCCCAAGCTCTCAGCTACGTTCGAGCAGGGGAGGCCCCACCCAAGGGCTTCCGGCCGCCTTGCGATCGCACGCACCGGACGACGCTCCTTACGGGGCAAACATTGCCGGTCACGGCACTAGATGCCGGGTACGCAGGGCGCTGAGTCGGTCAGTCGGTCAGTCGGTCAGATTCACCGTACGGGCCGATGCGGCGCCGATCTCCGTGGAGATCTCGGCGAGCACCGACGCCGGGACGTCGTCGTCGACGGTGAGCACGACCAGTGCCTCGCCGCCCGCGTCCGTCCGCGAGACCTGCATGCCCGCGATGTTCAGACCGGCCTCGCCGAGAATCCGGCCGACCGTGCCGACGACACCGGGACGGTCTTCGTAACGCAGCACCACCATGTGGTCGGCCAGCGCCAGATCCACGTCGTACTCGCCGACGGCGACGATCTTCTGGAGGTGCTTGGGGCCGGCCAGCGTGCCGGAGACCGCGACCTCCTCGCCGCCCGAGAGCGTGCCGCGGACGGTAACCACATTGCGGTGGTCCGGCGACTCGGAGCCGGTGGTGAGGCGGACCTCGACACCGCGCTCCTGCGCGAAGAGCGGGGCATTCACATAGGACACGGTCTCGTCGACCACGTCCTCGAAGACGCCCTTGAGCGCGGAGAGTTCGAGCACCTTGACGTCGTGCTGAGTGATCTCGCCGTACACCTCGACGTCGAGGCGGACCGCGACCTCGCCCGCGAGCGCGGTGAAGATCCGGCCGAGCTTCTCGGCGAGCGGCAGGCCCGGGCGTACGTCCTCGGCGATCACGCCGCCCTGGACGTTGACCGCGTCCGGCACGAGCTCACCGGCGAGGGCGAGGCGCACGGACTTGGCGACCGCGATGCCCGCCTTCTCCTGGGCCTCGTCGGTGGAGGCGCCGAGGTGCGGGGTGCAGACGACCTGGTCGAACTCGAACAGCGGGGAGTCCGTGCAGGGCTCCTTCGTGTACACGTCGAGACCGGCGCCGGCGACCCGGCCCTCCTTGAGGGCGGAGGCGAGCGCCTCCTCGTCGACGATGCCACCGCGCGCGGCGTTGACGATACGTACCGAGGGCTTCACCTTGTGCAGCGCATCGTGGCCGATCAGGCCGAGCGTCTCGGGGGTCTTGGGCAGGTGCACGGTGATGAAGTCGGCGACCTCGAGCAGCTCGTCCAGCGTCAGGAGCTTGACGCCCATCTGGGCGGCACGCGCGGGCTGCACATAGGGGTCGTACGCGACGATCTTCATGCCGAAGGCCGACATGCGCTGAGCAACCAGGACACCGATGCGGCCGAGGCCGACGACGCCCAGGATCTTCTCGCTCAGCTCGACGCCGGTGTACTTGGAGCGCTTCCACTCGCCGTTCTTGAGAGCGGTGTTGGCCTGCGGGATGTTGCGCGCGGTGGCGACCAGCAGACCGCAGGCCAGCTCGGCGGCGGTCACGATGTTGGAGGTCGGTGCGTTGACGACCATCACGCCGGCCTTGGTGGCGGCGGAGACGTCGACGTTGTCCAGACCGACGCCCGCGCGGGCGACGACCTTCAGCTTTTTCGCGGCGGCGACGGCCTCGGCGTCGACCTTGGTGGCGGAGCGCACCAGGATGGCGTCGACATCGGCGATCGCGGGGAGGAGCTCGGCGCGGTCCGCGCCGTTGCAGTGCCGGATTTCGAAATCCGGACCCAGGGCGTCAACCGTGGCAGGCGACAGCTCTTCAGCGATGAGTACGACAGGTTTCGAGCTCACGTGAGTCCTCACAAGTCCAGTGCGGACGGCCGTCCCGACGGCCGCAGGCGGTGGAGGGGCTTGCCGCGTGGAAGACGCACGACATTGTGGGCCTGACGCGTGTATGTGTGGAGAAGTGTAGTCATGCGTCAGGACGCATACTGCGCCCCGATGGAAGGATCACCCACACGGGGGTGGACGACTTGTACACACGTACGACGCCGCCTCTTCCAGCGGTGAAGCGGGGGAAACGCCTCGGGGGGCGGGTCCGAGACCCGCCCCCCGAG
>NZ_JBEOVN010000402.1:0-2039 GCF_040295565.1 Streptomyces sp. NPDC002785
CCGTCCTGGTTGATCGCACTGCCCCGCACGATCGCGAGAACCGGGTGGCCGTTCTTCCGCGCGTCGGACAGCCGCTCCACGAGCAGCATGCCGACACCCTCGCCCCACCCGGTGCCGTCGGCGGCGGCCGCGAAGGGCTTACAGCGGCCATCGGCGGCGAGCCCGCGCTGCCGGCTGAACTCGGTGAACGTGGAGGGGGTGGCCATCACGGTGACGCCACCGGCCAAGGCCAGCGAGCACTCGCCGGAGCGCAGCGCCTGGACCGCCATGTGCAGGGTCACCAGCGACGAGGAGCAGGCCGTGTCGACGGTGACCGCCGGACCCTCCAGGCCGAAGACGTAACTGACCCGGCCGGAGGCGATGGAGCCGGAGCTGCCAGTGCCCAGGAAGCCCTCGACGCCCTCGGGCACAGAGTCCAGCCGCGAGGTGTAGTCGTGGTACATCACACCGGCGAACACGCCGGTACGGCTGCCGCGCATCGAGGTCGGGTCGATGCCTGCCCGCTCGAACGCCTCCCACCCGGTCTCCAGCAGCAGCCGCTGCTGCGGGTCCATCGCGAGGGCCTCGCGCGGCGATATCCCGAAGACGGCAGGGTCGAACCCGCCGGCGTCGTAGAGGAATCCGCCCTCGCTGACGTAGCTGGAGCCGCCCTGGTCGGGGTCGGCGTCGTAGAGCGTCTCGATGTCCCAGCCGCGGTCGGTCGGGAAGCCGGAGATCGCGTCCTCGCCCCTCACGACCAGCTGCCACAGGTCCTCGGGGGTGCGCACCCCGCCGGGGTAGCGGCAGCTCATCGCGACGATGGCGATGGGCTCCTGGTGCCGGTCCTCGACCTCACGGAGCCGGCGGCGCGCCTGACGCAGGTCGGTCGTCGCCCGCTTGAGGTAGTCGCGGAGCTTGTCCTCGTTGTTCACGGCCACGCCCTTACTCCCAGCTGCGTCTTTGTTCACCATTGCCGTCGGCTCCTTGCGAAGGGAAAGGTCGTACTCATCAGTTCAGGTCGCTCCCCTTCAGGAGGAGCCGAGTTCGTCGTCGAGCAGGTCGAACAGCTCGTCGTCGGTCGCCGATTCGAGGTCGTCGCCGGTGTCGGTGTCGGCCGTCGCGTCCTGGGCGTCGTTCCACTTGGCCATCAGGGCCTGGAGGCGCATCGTGATCCGTGACCGGATGACGCTGTCCTCGGCGGCGTCGGCCAGGGCGGCTTCCAGCCGGTCGAGTTCGCTGAATACGGACGGACCGCCGTCACCGTCGACCGGCAGCGCCGCGCGCAGGTGGTCGGCGAGGGCAGCAGGGGTCGGGTAGTCGAAGATCAGCGTGGCGGGCAGCCGCAGGCCGGTGGCCGTACCGAGCCGGTTGCGGAGCTCCACCGCGGTGAGCGAGTCGAAGCCCAACTCCTTGAAGGCAGTGCCGGGTTCGACAGCGCCCGCACCGCCGTATCCGAGCACGGTGGCCACCTGGGAGCAGACCAGGTTGAGCAGGAAGCGGTCCCGCTCGGCCGCAGGCATCCCCGCGAGGCGTTCGACAAGACTCGCCTCCTCCGTCGCGGCCGCGCCACCGGCGGCGGCGCGCCGTGCCGGGGTGCGGACCAGCCCGCGCAGCAGCGGGGCCACGCCGTTCGTCGACTGGGCGCGCAGCGCGGCGATGTCGAGTGCGGCCGGGATCAGCAGCGGGTGCTCGGACCGGCAGGCCGCGTCGAAGAGTGCCAGGCCGTCCGCATGGCCGAGAGCGTCCATGCTGCCGCGGTTCATCCGCTGCCGGTCGGTCTCGGCGAGCGTGGCCGCCATGCCTCCCTCGTCCTCCCACAGACCCCAGGCCAGCGAGGAACCGGCCAGCCCCTGGGCCTTGCGGTGCTGGGCGAGGGCGTCCAGGAAGGCGTTCGCCGCCGCGTAGTTCCCCTGGCCCGGGTTGCCGAAGACACCGGCCGCCGAGGAGAAGAGAACGAACGCGGAGAGGTCCAGGTCCTGAGTCAGCTCGTGCAGGTTCCACGCCGCGTCCACCTTCGGACGCAGCACACGCGCCAGACGCTCCGGGGTGAGCGACCCGAT
>NZ_JBEOVN010000403.1:0-1958 GCF_040295565.1 Streptomyces sp. NPDC002785
GGTGCCGGCCGGCACCACCCCTCTCTCATGCGTCCGCGTACGACGGTCTCAGCCGCCGTTGACCTTCTTGGCGATCCGGTCGCCCAGGTCCTTGTCCACGTTGCGCCAGTACTGCAGCGCCCGCTCCAGGACCGGGGCGCTCACCCCGTCCAGTAGATGGCCGGAAATGTTCGACACCAGCCGCTCCCGCGCCGCGTCGTCCAGGACCTTGCGCACCATCGTGCCCGCCTGGCCCCAGTCGTCGTCCTCCCTGTGCAGCTTGTACGCCTCGTGCACCATCTCGCCCGCCGTGGCCCAGCCGGCCGGGTCGCCGAAGCGCTCGGTGTCCGCGGCCGGACCGCCGTACGAGTTCGGTGCGTAGACCGCTCCCGTACGCGTCGGCTCGTACCGCATCGGGCCGTCCTTCGCGTACGAGTTCCGGCCGAACCGCGGACGGTTCGGCGGCAGCTGCGCGTAGTTCGGGCCGATCCGGTACCGGTGGGTGTCCGGATACGAGAAGAGCCGGCCGAGCAGCATCTTGTCGGGCGACGGACCGATGCCGGGCACCAGGTTCGACGGCTCGAAGGACGCCTGCTCGATGTGGACGAAGAAGTCCTCGGGGTTCTCGTTGAGCGTCATCCGGCCGACTTCGATCTCCGGGTAGTCGCCGTGCGGCCACACCTTCGTGAGGTCGAACGGGTTGAACCGGTAGTCCGGTGCGTCGTCGAACTGCATGATCTGGACGTACAGCGTCCAGCTCGGGTGGTCACCACGCTTGATCGACTCGTACAGGTCGCGGCGGTGGACGTCACCGTCGAGGCCCGCGATCTCGTCGGCCTCGGCCTGGGGGTAGAAGTCGATGCCCTGGTCGGTCTTGAAGCGGTACTTGACCCAGAACTTCTCGCCGCCCGCGTTCACCCACATATAGGTGTGCGAGCTGTAGCCGTTCATGTTCCGGTACGTCTTCGGGATGCCGCGGTCACCCATCAGCCAGGTGACCATGTGCGCGGACTCGGGGGAGAGCGTCCAGAAGTCCCACTGCATGTCGTGGTCGCGCACCGCGCTGTCCGGGCGGCGCTTCTGCGAGCGGATGAAGTCCTGGAACTTCATCGGGTCGCGCACGAAGAAGATCGGCGTGTTGTTGCCGACCATGTCGTAATTGCCGTGCTCCGTATAGAACTTCAGAGCGAATCCACGGGGATCGCGCCAGGTGTCGGGGGAGCCCTGTTCACCGGCGACCGTGGAGAAGCGGGCGAGCATGGCGGTCTGCTTGCCCGGCTGGAAGAGGTCGGCCTTGGTGAACTGGCTGACGTCGTTGGTCACCTTGAAAATGCCGTAGGCGCCGGAGCCCTTGGCGTGGACCACTCGCTCGGGGACCCGTTCACGGTTGAACTGGGCCATCTTCTCGATGAGGTAGTGGTCCTGGAGCAGGATCGGACCGTCGGATCCGACAGTGAGCGAGTGTTCATCGCTCTCCACCGGGATTCCGGCGTTGTTCGTGGTGTAGGGGGTGTTTCTGGTCTTCGATTCCTCGGGCACGAGCGTCCTCCCGTCGGTGGGGGTTTCGGTCAGGTCGTCTCGTTCACGACTGAAGTCAACTCCGCCGACAGGAGGTCGGCAACATTTGGCTACCGTCTGTGCAGGGCTCTTGTCCGCACCCGGCCCGGACCCTCCTACTGGCCCCGGGTCGGCATCTCGAACCAGACCACCTTGCCGGTCGAAAGACGCGTCGCTCCCCACCGTCTGGCCAGCCGGTTCACGAGGAACAGGCCGCGGCCGCCCTCGTCCATGTCCCGGGCCCGGCGCTGCCGGGGCAGCTGCGGTGCGTCGTCGCCGACCTCGCAGCGCAGGACGTCGGTGCGCAGCAGCCGCAGAGTCACCGGCCGCTCCGCATAGCGCACCGCGTTGGTCACCACCTCGCTGACCAGCAGTTCCACCGAGTCGGAGAGGTCGTCGAGCCCCCAACGGCTCAGCGCCCG
>NZ_JBEOVN010000404.1:0-1952 GCF_040295565.1 Streptomyces sp. NPDC002785
CCCCTATCTCCCCGTTTCCCGTCACACTCTTCCCCCACACCCCGCTTTTCCGTTTTTCCACCCGGGCCCGTTCTTGTTGTTGCCCCCATTGCCTGGATGCGGCTCGCCGTGGAGCAGCTGCTCCACGGCGCCGCGGTCGTCGATCGCTCGTCGCAGGCTTGCTAGCCTGCCGCTGAGGAACACGCGGTCCGCGTCGGTGAGCTCCGGCGAGCGATCCGGGTCGGCGACAACTTCTTCCGCCTCCGTGATCCGGTCCGTGAACCTCGGGCTCGGCACATCGACCTTGCGCATGCCGACGTGCAGCTGCTCCAGCGCCTTGGCGTAGTCGACTGGTGAGGTGTGAGGTGTCACGGGCTCGTAGTAGGTCCACAGCGTCACTGCGAAGCCATCGCGCGTGTACACACGCAGGTCCGCCCGAGGCTCCAAGGGACACACCGGGCATCCGACCTCGGTGAGTCGCTGAGCGAGATCGACTTCGAACTGTGCAACCTCTTGTCCCACAGGGGCGACCCGGGCAAAGACGTCGCATGGCGTCAGCCGCAGTGCCAGCTTGTTCGAGTTGTGGAGAACGATTGCATCGTTGGCTGGCAGGTCGAGCGATGCGGCGACCGAAGTCGCAGCCGCGATCGCACGCGTGACGTCGGTTGTATCCACCCTCGAATCTTGGCATAGACGAGCGAGGGCGATGCCAACCAGCGTGGCCAGGTGCCAACTATCGTGGCTCGGCACACCCTGCCCGACGCACGGTCAAACTTCGATGGCAAGCCGTCAAACTTCGCTGTCACAGGTCAGTCACGCTCCGCCCTCGAAACCGGCCCTGGAGAGCCCTACAGGCTCCAAGAAACGGACATATGAGGACGCATTGAGGGCGGCGTGACACTTTTTCGAGGGAGCGTGACAGCGGTGTCACGCTCACGCTGAGTCAGCGTGACATCGTTCCGAGGTGACCTGTGTCAGTGGGTGTTGATCGATTGCCAGCGAAGGCCGATCGATTGACTTCTGTGCCAGTCAGGAATGACTGCTTGCGGGGTTTGTGACGGTGGAGGATGACCGCAGACGGCGACGATCGCTCTGCTCGACGGGTCGGTAGTGTGCGGCAATGACAAGAAGCGAGCGGCTCGCGGAGCAGTTGGACTGGTACTGGCGCAAGAACCTGCGGCCGCGGCTGGACGGTCTTACCGACGAGGAGTACTTCTGGGAGCCGGTGGGCGGCTGCTGGAGCATCCGCCCACGTGGCACGTCGGCCGCACCGATGTCGGCAGGTTCGGGGAAGTGGACGATGGACTCCGCGTCCCCTGACCCGGTGCCGGCACCGGTGACCACGATTGCCTGGCGGCTGGCGCACATCAGCGTCTCGTGCCTGGGCTACCGGGTCGGATGGCACTTCGGCGGCCAGGACGTCGACTCCCAGACATTCGCCTACGCGGGGACCGCTGACGAGGCGCTGAAGCAGCTCGATGAGATGTATGGGAGATGGAACGCGGGTGTCCGCGAGCTCTCGGACGCTGACCTGGAGAATCCGCCCACGGTGGGTCCCGAGCGGTTTCCCATGGAGGGCATCGTCCTGCACGTCAACAAGGAACTGGTCCATCACGGCGCCGAGATTTCCCTGCTGCGCGACCTCTACCGCTGGCAGGACGGAGCCGGACCGCACCGAATATGACTTTCGGTAACCGGCGATCGAGCTTCGGAAACTTACGTGGAGTCCGTGACGCTCCATGGCTGCTGCCGCCGATAGGCCTCACGATCCTTAACCGCCGTTCTGCCTTCCCTACGTTCTCCATCGGGACAGGACAGCGTCATCTTCCGTCGCCGATATGCCTTCTGGCGACAGCGCTGAGAGCATGTCCGGCGCTGTGACCTACGACTTCCTTCTGGCATAGGACCTGCACAGACTGGGCAGCGCGGTGATTCAAGGGATTCGTTGCGGGTCGGGGCGAGGGCGTCAGACC
>NZ_JBEOVN010000405.1:0-1864 GCF_040295565.1 Streptomyces sp. NPDC002785
TCTGAGAATCCGCCCGCCGTGCCCGGCCTGACGAGTACCGTGGGTGTCGCGAAACGTGGAGGCCCGACGGTGCCCCGCTCCGAGGGGCCGCGGGCCCGGGGTTTTTGGACACCGAACGCTGGACGGTCCCGCCGGGTCCCGGCACTTCGGGTGTTCGTCCCGCGCGCGCCGGCTGTTCGGGCGCCGCTGCCCGGCCGTCGGGGCGGGACCGGTGCGGCGGGGTGGGTGCGGCGGGCTCGGTGTGCGGGTGAGGGGCCGTCGGCCGGGGTGATGTACCGGATGACGGCCGGTGCTGTCCGGGCGACGCACTCCCGCGCCCCGGTGGCGGCACGGCGGCACCCGGCTGCGGTACGTCACGACGCCACGTGGCTGCCACGACCGGCCGGGCCGTGCCGCTGCCCGCTGTCGCCGCCGGGGCCGAGAAGCCCTCGGCCGAGCCGGTGCTGACCTTCAGCGACCTGCTCGGGAGCAGGGCACGCGACCGCTGGACGGCGGGCGCCTGTCCTCCGGCACCGCCGTTGGGTCCGTACGCGCCTGCCGGCGCCCGCTCCGGGGCGACCCTCCGGACACGTACCGGAGCAGCGGGAGCCGAAGGAGTCGAGGACGCGGAGGGAGAGGATCCGGTGGCGGGTGCGTTCGTGGGTGTACGGGTGTCCGCCGCGCGCTGGACGGCCGCGGGGCCCGGTGCGGCCGGGGCGGGAGATCTGGACGCGGGGGACGAGAGCACCGGCATCCCGGAAGGCCCGTCCGTCCGCGTCGGTGTCGGTACGGGCCCGGCCGGTGCGGACGGCGGGGGAGCCGAGGGCTCCCGCGCCGGCGTCGTGCCCTGCCCGGGGCTCATGGCTCCCGGGTGCGTCCGACGGCGGTCACCGAGCAGGGGAGCGTCGTCCCGGAGCCTGGCCGTCGAGGGGAGCGAGGGGAGCGGGGCGCCGATCCCGCCACGGGTACGCCTCGGCGAGCCGGCCCTGTCGGGCGGTGGCGGCGTCGACGCCCCGACAGGCCCCGAGGGCTTCGACGGCTCGTGCCCGGCGGACTTCCGAGTCTGTTTTGGCCCGGAGGACGAACCCCGTCCCGGAGCCGGTGCCGACTGGAGGGACGGGGACGACCGGGGCGGCTCCGCGGCGCCGGGACGCGGGGACGGCTGCGGACACGCGGACGGTGCCGTCGCCTCCGGCGGACGTGCGGTCACCGGGTCCGGTGCCTTGGATGTCTGCCGCTGGAGTACGGGCATGCCTGGTTCACGCCGACCCGCCGGGCCGGACGGTACGACCCCGCGCCGCCCCGCCGGGTCGGCGGGCACGGCCCCGGAGGGCAGTTCCCGCAGCGGCTTGCCCAGGGCGGGCCGCACCGTCGTGACGTCGGGAGGTCCGGCGGAGCTGTCCGGTGCCGGTGTTGGTGCGGGCACGGCGTCGGGCGCGGGGGCGGTGGCAGCCGTGCCGGGGCCGCCCGGCCGATCGGACGTGATCCGCCGCACGGCGCCGTTGCCGGTGACGGGGGCGGACGGTGCGGATCCCACGGCCGGCGGAATTCCGGTGATGTGCCGCAGCGGCATCGCCGGGCGCCGGGCGATGATCAGCGGCGGAGCGGTCCGCCGCGGGCGCACCGCGGCGGGGCGGGTGCGCCGGGGTGCGGCCGGTGCCGGTACGGCGCCCTCGGATGCCGATGCCGGAGCAGGTTTTGGGCCTTCGGCCGATGCCGCACTCTTCGTCGGGGGCGTCCCCGACGTGGCCTCGGGGGCGGTTGCGCCGCTCCCGCGAGCGACCCGTCCCGGTGTTCCCCGACCGGAGGAGGCGGGAGGCACCGGAGCGTTCGACCGCTGGACGGCTGCCGGGCCCTGCCTCCCACCGGTCGCTCCCCGGCCGAC
>NZ_JBEOVN010000406.1:0-1861 GCF_040295565.1 Streptomyces sp. NPDC002785
ACGATAGGGAGCGAGCCCGCTCCCTATCGTGGGGGAGGTCGTAAGCGCGGGTCTGAAGGGCCGAGCCGCGTCACCGGACCGATACTGGAAACGATGGAGTGGCTCACCGCAGACGGGTACTGGCTCAGCCGGCTGATCTTCCAGCGGGCTCTGGCCGGCATCTATCTGGTCGCGTTTCTCACCGCTGCCCTCCAGTTCCGGGCACTGATCGGCGAACGCGGCATGTTGCCCGTACCCGATTTCCTGCGGCGTACGGACTGGCGCAGCGCGCCCGGCCTCTTCCGGCTCCACTACTCCGACCGCTTCTTCGCCCTCGTCTGCTGGACCGGCTGCGCGCTCGCCGTCGCACTGCTCGCGGGCGTGGACGCGTATGTTCCGCTCTGGGCGGCGATGGTGCTCTGGGCACTTTCCTGGGCGCTCTATCTGTCGATCGTCCAGGTCGGCCAGACCTGGTACGGCTTCGGCTGGGAGTCCCTGCTGCTGGAGACCGGCTTCCTCGCCGTCTTTCTCGGCAACGCGGACACGGCACCGCCCGTGCTGGTGCTGTGGCTGCTGCGCTGGGTGCTGTTCCGGGTGGAGTTCGGCGCCGGGTTGATCAAGATCCGCGGCGACGAGTGCTGGCGCAATCTGACGTGTCTGTACTTCCACCATGAGACCCAGCCGATGCCGGGACCGCTGAGCTGGTTCTTCCACCAGCTGCCGAAGCCCGTCCACCGGGCCGAGGTGGCGGCCAACCATGTCACTCAACTCCTGGTACCGGTGCTCCTCTTCACTCCCCAGCCGGTGGCGAGCGCGGCTGCGGGGCTGATGATCGTCACCCAGCTGTGGCTGGTTGTCTCGGGGAACTTCGCCTGGCTGAACTGGGTGACGATCACTCTCGCCCTGTCCGCAGTCGACTGGTCCCTGTTCACCGAGCCGCCCGCACAGTCCGCGCCGCCGCTCTGGTACGAGATCGTCGTCATCGCGGTCACCGTGCTGGTCGTGTTCCTCAGCTACCGCCCGGCGCGCAATCTGGCCTCCCGCCGCCAGGTGATGAACCGCTCTTTCGACCCGCTGCATCTGGTCAATACCTACGGTGCGTTCGGCAGCATCAGCCGGGTCCGGCTGGAGGTCGTGGTCGAGGGCACCGACGAACAGGTGCTCCACGACGGCACGGTCTGGCAGGAGTACGGCTTCCGCGGCAAGCCGGGCGATCCGCGCCGACTGCCCCGCCAGTTCGCCCCGTACCATCTGCGGCTCGACTGGCTGATGTGGTTCGCAGCGCTCTCCCCCGCGTACGCGGGCCCCTGGTTCGGCCCGTTCGTGGAGCGGCTACTGGAGAACGACCGGGACACACTGCGGCTGCTGCGTCACAACCCGTTCCCAAAGGCCCCTCCTGCACATGTCCGCGCCAGGTTGTACCACTACCGGTACACGACCTGGCGCGAACTGCGGGCCACGGGGCGCTGGTGGCACCGCACCTATGTGCGGGACTTCATGCCCCCCGTCTCGCTCGGTCCCTCCTGGGTCAGCCCGACCAGGCGGTCTTGACATCCCCGGCGCGCTTCCGGGTCCTGCGGGCCGCCGCCAGTACATCGCTCGGCTTCCTCTCCGAGGCGGTGACCGACGGGATCCTCGGGCCCCGCCTCCAGTTTCTGCTCACCGCCGGCTTCTGCGGTGCCCTGTCGACCTGGTCGACGCTCTCGTACGAGCTGCTGACTCGCGTATCGGCCCGCCGCCCGGGCACCGCGGCCGGGTGCCTGCTGCTCAGCGCCGACGCGGGGGTCGGACACACCGGAGCCCCGGCTCCGGGCCCCACCTCTGAAGTCGTTCAAGACCCGCGTCCGCCCGCCCCGCCTGGCGGATCGTGGTCATGACCACC
>NZ_JBEOVN010000407.1:0-1857 GCF_040295565.1 Streptomyces sp. NPDC002785
ACCACGTGATCATTCCGGGGCCGTCGCCATGCCCGGAAGGCAGATCACGACCGTCACGCATCACGCATGATCAGCCACCCGACAGGCTCTGAGGCCGAGGGCCCGAGCTCCTGCGCGACCCGGTCGCGTACACGGCCCTGCGAGCGGCGACGAGCCCCGTGGAAGGCGACCGCCGTGCTGGAGCAGACCGTGGCGGACCAAGCCCGAATGCGAGAGCCCTCGCGGGAGCAAGGCTGCCAAACTCTGCTCCCGCCGCACGTCTTGGAATCCCCCGAACGCCACGTCCTCGGGCTCGCCCGTGACGCCGTGGTCTTCACCACCATCACCAAGGGCCGCGCCGGACGCCTTCCCGGCGACAACAACTGGCGCCAGCAGACATGGTGGCCCACTGTCGCAGATCACTACTGCTTCTTGGCAGCCGTTGCCGAAGAACGAACCCGGGCGGTGGCCGACGAAGCGCGGACTGTTGGGGATGACGTCCTCCGTGTCGGCGTCGAGACGGCCGCCTGATCGCCTCCTGGGTGTCTCGCACGGTCGCCAGGTGATCGTGCGTCAAACGCCGTTGTCAGTACCTCCGCATAGGGTTCAAGCATCACTCGGGGAGCCTCGGAAAAGGAGCAGAAACGTGTCCGGCAACAAGATCCAGCACAAGGTGAATCACGTCGCGCTGGTAGTGGACTGTTCGGGTTCCATGCATCAGCACCAGGGTCAGCTCATCCGCGTCGTGGATGAGTTCGTAGCGGGCCTGAAGGCCGAGTCGGACAGCCTCGGCCATGAGACCCGGATCAGCCTCTACTCCTTCGACCACAAGGTGGAGAACCTGGTCTGGGACATGGACGTGAAGCATCTGCCGTCCATGCGGGGTCTGTACAAAGTCAAAAATGGCGCTACGGCCCTCATCGAGGCTTCTCTGAAGTCCCTGGACGACCTGGGTCATATCTGGGAGGAATACGGCGAGCACAGCTTCCTCCAGATCGTGGTGACGGACGGCGAGGAGAACGCCTCCGGCGGCGACAGGCGGCACGATGGCGATATGGCCATCCTCGGCCCCTGGCTCGACAAGATCACGGCGAAGATGGGCGGGCTTCCGGGCCACTGGACGTCCGCGATCCTCGTTCCGAACTCCCTGGCGAAGCGCACCGCCCAGAATTACGGTTTCCCGGCCGGAAACATCGCCATCTGGGATGCAGATTCCCAGGAGGGTGTCGAGGAGGCGATCGGCACCGTGCGCGCTGCCGCCACCAGCTTCCTCCGGGGCCGCGAGCAGGGCGTGCGCGGCACGAAGAACCTGTTCGCCGTCGGCCAGGACATATCGGTCGACGAGGTGCGGGCGAACCTCGAACCGATTCCGGCCGACAAATATCGGCTCCTGAAAGTCGACAAGGAGGTCGAGATTCGCCCCTTCGTTGATTCGCATCCGGGCGTGACGTACGAACGCGGGTCGTGTTACTACCAGTTGGGCGCCAGGGCTCAGGTTCAGCCGAACAAGGAAGTCATCGTGGTCGAGAAGGACACCGATCGCGCCTATACGGGTGCCGCGGCGCGCAGCCTTCTGTTCGGTACGGGTATCCAGGGGACCGTCTCCGTGAAGGCGGGGAACAATCCCAAGTTGGAGGTGTACGTGCAGAGTCGTTCGGTGAACAGAAAGCTCAAGCCGAAGACGCGTCTGCTCATCATGCTGTCAACTACTCGGCCGTAAAAGACCGAGTTTGCTGAGTCGGTTCGATACGGCTTTGCTTATGCTCCCGACTGCCCCCTACGGCAGGGCGGTCACGGGTCACATCTACCGCTCCCGGCCCGGGCCGGGAGCGGATCGGGCATGTTGACGAATACCCACGCCGAGCGTGCGCGGTTGCG
>NZ_JBEOVN010000408.1:0-1849 GCF_040295565.1 Streptomyces sp. NPDC002785
ACGGTGTGCTGACTGCGATGACGCAGGAGTGTGTCACCGTGGCCGAGGCCGGTTTTGCCGCTGTGCTGCGCAAGGGCCGGTCGGAGGCGGAGACGTTGACCGGTGCGCTGGCCCGGCTGCATGTCCGGGGCGTGACCCCGGACTGGTCCGCGTACTACACGGGCACCGGCGCGGGCCGGGTCCAGCCCGCCGAGCTGCCGACGTACCCCTTCCAGCAGCAGCGATACTGGCCCGCAGCCACCCCGGCGTCGGGCGACCCTGAGTCGATCGGGCTCGGCGGGGCGGAGCACCCGTTGCTGGGCGCGGCGGTGCCACTGGCCGACGCGGACGGCTTCCTGTTCACTGGGCTGCTGGCCACCCGTACCCATCCGTGGCTGGCCGACCACGCCGTCATGGACACGGTGCTGCTGCCGGGTACGGCCTTCGTCGAGTTGGCACTGCACGCAGGCGCCCAAGTCGGCTGCGAGCGGCTGGACGAGCTGTTGCTGGAGGCGCCGCTGGTACTGCCGGAGCGGGTCGCGGTACAGCTCCAGCTCGTCGTGGACGGGCCGGACGAGTCCGGCCGCCGCCTTTTCAGCCTGCACTCCCGCCGCCAGGACGCGCTCGCGACCGAGCCGTGGACCCGGCACGCCACCGGTGTGCTGGCCGCCACCGCTCAGAGCGAGCCCGGCGACCTCACCGTATGGCCGCCGCAGGGCGCCACCGCCATTCCCGTCGACGGCCTCTACGAGGAGCTGGCCGGAGCCGGTCTGGGCTACGGCCCGGTCTTCCAGGGGCTTGCGGGCGCCTGGCGGCTGGGGGCCGACCTCTTCGCCGAAGTTCTGCTGCCCACGGCCGAACAGGTGCCGGGCGTACGGGGCGCGGAGGCTGACCGATTCGGCCTGCACCCCGCGCTGCTCGACGCCTGTCTGCACGTCATCGGCCTGGACGGCCCGGACCGGGAAGCCGCGCTGGCCGAGGGCGCGCTGCTGCCCTTCGCATGGAACGGCGTGCAGCTGCTGGCCGCCGGCGCCGGTGTGCTCCGGGTGCGGCTGACCGAGCAGTCGGAACACACTGTGTCCCTGCTGGTGGCCGACGGCACCGGGGCGCCGGTCGCCACGGTCGACTCGGTGGCGCTGCGCCCGGCTTCCGCCGAGCAGGTGCGGGCCGCGCGGAGCGGGCTGCACGAGTCGCTGTTCCGACTGGAGTGGACCGCCGTTCCGGTGCCCGCCACCGGCGCCGCGACCGGCGACTGGGCCGTGCTGGGCGCCGGCGCGGACGAATCGGCCCGGCTGGATGAGGCGTTCGGGACCGATGTCAGGCCGACCGCGTACCGCGACCTGTCGGCGCTGCGTACGGCCGTCGAGGCAGGTGCGCCCGTACCGCACACTGTGCTCATCGGCGGAATCGGCGGAATCGGCGACGGCACCGAGGTCGGCACGGCCGCCGTGCACGCCACCACGCTGGGCGTGCTCGAACTGCTTCAGTCCTGGCTGGCCGACGAGCGGTTCGCCGAGTCGCGGCTCGTACTGCTGACGCGCGAGACGGTGGAGACCGAGGCCGGAGCGGGCATCGCGGACCTGCCGCGGGCCGCCGCACGCGGACTGTTCCGCTCCGCGCAGTCGGAGAACCCCGGTTGGCTGACGCTGCTCGACACGGACGGCCGGGCGGCCTCGTACCGCAAGGTGCTTGCCGCGCTCGCCGTGGACGAGCCGGAGCTGGCACTGCGCAACGGCGCGGCGCTGGCACCGCGGCTGGCCAGGGTGCCGGTCGCTGACGGTGCCGAGGCCGCTGTGTGGGATCCGGAGGGCACGGTGCTGGTCACCGGTGCCAGTGGTCAGCTGGGTGGTCTGTTCTCCCGTTACCTGGT
>NZ_JBEOVN010000409.1:0-1844 GCF_040295565.1 Streptomyces sp. NPDC002785
GACGGTACGGGCTGGTCCGAGGGTGTCGGTGTGCTGCTGGTCGAGCGGCTCTCGGACGCCCGGCGCAACGGCCACCAGGTGCTGGCCGTCGTGCGTGGCTCGGCCGTCAACCAGGACGGTGCGAGCAACGGCCTGACCGCTCCCAATGGACCGTCGCAGCAGCGCGTCATCCGCCAAGCCCTGGAGAACGCCCGGCTGTCGGCCGCCGAGGTCGACGTCGTCGAGGCACATGGCACGGGTACGACGCTGGGTGACCCGATCGAGGCGCAGGCGCTGCTGGCCACCTACGGCCAGGAGCGCCCCGAGGGTCGGCCGTTGTGGCTGGGCTCGCTGAAGTCCAACCTCGGTCACACCCAGGCCGCCGCCGGTGTCGCGGGCATCATCAAGATGGTCAAGGCCATCGAGCACGGCGTGCTGCCCAAGACCCTGCACGTCGACGAGCCCACCCCCGACGTCGACTGGTCCGCCGGTGACGTCTCGCTGCTCACCGAGGCCCGGTCCTGGCCGGAGACCGGCCAGCCGCGCCGCGTCGGCATATCGGCGTTCGGCGTCAGCGGAACCAACGCCCACACCATCCTGGAGCAGGCGCCCGAGCCGACGGCGGAAGAGGACGAGGCCGCGGAGGCCACCGCCCCGGCAGTCGGCGCCGCCGTCCTGCCCTGGCTCCTGTCCGCCAAGAACGAGACCGCGCTGCGTGAGAGCGCCCGCCGCCTCGCCGCACACCTCGACGGCGCCTCCCATGACGTCGCCGACATCGGCTACTCCTTGGCCACCGGTCGCGCCGCCCTGGAGCGCCGCACCGCGATCGTCGCCGCCGATCACGACGGATTCGCCGCCGCCCTCGACGCCCTGGCGCGTGGTGAGTCGGTGCCGGGTCTGGTCGAGGGTTCGGTGACTGGTGGCGAGGTGGCTTTCCTGTTTACGGGGCAGGGGAGTCAGCGGCTCGGTATGGGCCGTGAGTTGTACGAGACGTTCCCGGCCTTCGCGGATGCCCTGGACGAGGTGTGCGCGCATCTGGACCAGTATCTGGAACAGCCTTTGAAGGGTGTGCTGTTCGGGTCTCGGGCGGAGTTGCTGGATCGGACGGGCTTTACGCAGCCTGCGTTGTTCGCGGTCGAGGTGGCGTTGTTCCGTCTGCTTGAAGGCTGGGGTGTGAAGCCGGACTTCCTGTCCGGGCATTCGATCGGTGAGCTGGCTGCCGCGCATGTGGCGGGTGTGCTGTCCCTGTCCGATGCCTCGAAGTTGGTGGTGGCTCGTGGTCGGTTGATGCAGGAGCTTCCGGCGGGTGGCGCGATGTTCGCGTTGCAGGCGTCGGAGGACGAGGTTGTGCCGTTGTTGACCGAGGGTGTGAGCATTGCCGCGCTCAACGGTCCGCAGTCTGTGGTGATCGCGGGTGACGAGGACGCGGCCGTCGCGATCGCCGCGACTTTCGAACGACAGGGCCGTAAGACGAAGCGCCTGACGGTCAGTCATGCATTTCACTCCCCGCGTATGGACGGCATGCTGGATGCGTTCCGCGAGGTCGCGGAGGGTCTGTCGTACGAGGCCCCGAAGATTCCGATCGTGTCGAATCTGACGGGTGCTGTGGTTTCCGCCGAGGAGATCGCCAGCCCCGATTTCTGGGTGCGTCACGTCCGCGAGGCCGTTCGTTTCCTCGATGGCATCCGTGCGTTGGAGGCGCAGGGCGTCACCATGTTCGTCGAGCTCGGCCCCGACGGGGTGCTCGCGGCCATGGGCCAGGAGTGCGTTGCGGGTGCGGAGAGTGCGTTCGTGCCGGTGCTGCGCAAGGGGCGTCCGGAGTCGGAGTCTCTCATGCACGCGGTGGCGCGGGCACATGTCCGTGG
>NZ_JBEOVN010000410.1:0-1779 GCF_040295565.1 Streptomyces sp. NPDC002785
CGAGAACCACTACAAGGGCTGCACCCGTATCACCAGCCGAAACGCCGAGCATTGCGCCGCAGATCGAACCTCTAACCGAACGGCATTGGGACTAGGACCGGTCCAGGTCCTGTGGGCCTCGGCCGAAGTGCCTTGTGCTGGTGCGGCTCTTGGACGAGGCGCGGTGTGGGACGGCGTTTCTCCGTTGGGGTGCCGAGTTTCATCGCTTGCCGACGTAACCAGGGGACGGTTGTCATGCCTGTCGCGGTGATTACGGGTGCTTCCAAGGGGCTGGGGCGCGCGCTGGGGGCGGGACTCGCGCAGCGGGGCTGGGATCGGGTGCCGGCTGCCAGGTCGGCGGGGGTGCCGGCGCGAACCCGTGAAGGAGCTGGGTGACGGGTAGGGAACGCGGGTGGTGGGCGTTGCCGGGGACGTCACGGACGCCGGGCACCGAGCGGAGCCGGCGGCGGCCGCCCGGGGCTCGGCAGGGCTGACCGGGCTGCACGAGCCGGAGGCCTCGCATCTGCTGATGCTGAAGGCGGTCGCGGGACGGGATGCCTCTGGCGTACGGATACGCCCAGGCGCTGCGCCATGGGTACCTCCGGCATGACCTCGGGGACGTCCATCTACCCCTCCCCGAGGTGGAACCTCACACTCCGCATTGCTGAAGCAACGGTTGGTCAGTTTGTTACACGGCCGATGTGAGGCCGGGCATAGGACCCACGTCACTTACGAAGCCGGCTAGTGGATACATAAGCGCCACATCAGTGGGCATGAGCACGGGTCGTCACGTCCGAGCGCGGCCGTGATCCACTATCCGGGGTCGTACGTCACACCTTTGCCACTGAATTTTGCTGGCGCTAAGAATTGCACTCGTCCCCGACGGAGATGCGAAAACCGCTTCCCGTCTTCGTCCTCCGTGAGGACTCCCGCGATTCGAAGAGGTATGCCTGCATGTCCGTGTCCAGCATCCCCGGCCGCCGTCGTCGCCTGAACAAGACCCAGAAGCTCTCCGTCGCGGGTATCTCCGCCATCGCCGTCGCCTCGCTCTCGTTCTCGCTCGTCCCCGCCAATGCCGAAGGCAAGCCCAAGGCGCAGACCCCCGAGTCCGCCGCCCCCATGGTCCTCGCATCGGTCGCCGGTACTCCGCAGGTCAAGACCGTGCAGGCCAGCCTCATCGAGCAGCACTCCACCGCCGAGAAGCTGGTGAAGGCCGCCGACCTCGCCAGGGCCAAGGAGGCCGCCGCCGTCAACGCCAAGGCTCAGGCCGCCGCGAAGGCCAAGGCCGCCGCCGCTGCCGAGGTCAAGGCCCGTGCCGAGGCGAAGGCCGAGGCCGCCGCCCGGCTGAAGGCCAAGGCCGTCGCCGAGCGCACCGATACGCAGCCCGCCAGCCGCTCCGCGGCCCGCACCCCGGTCTACGCCAACAACCTGGACGGCTGGATCAAGCAGGCGCTGAACATCATGAAGGCCCACGGCATCCCCGGCTCGTACGACGGTCTGCACCGCAACATCATGCGGGAGTCCACCGGTAACCCGAACGCGGTCAACGGCTGGGACATCAACGCCAAGAACGGCACCCCGTCCTGCGGCCTGCTGCAGGTCATCCGGCCGACGTTCAACGCGTACCACGTTCCCGGCACCTCGACGAACATCTACGACCCGGTCGCCAACATCACCGCCGCGGCCAACTACGCCGCCGACCGTTACGGCTCGATCGACAACGTCAACAGCGCGTACTGATCGACTCCGGACGTCCTCGGACGACCTGCGCATACGCCGAAGGGCGGCACCCCGTGCGGG
>NZ_JBEOVN010000411.1:0-1727 GCF_040295565.1 Streptomyces sp. NPDC002785
ACGCACACCACGCTCAACCACCAAATGCCGTGCGAACAAACCACCCAGCGTGCCACTCGCCCCCGTGACCAGCACCGTCCCCGCCGGATCGAAGGCAGGCACGGTCTCCTCGGCCAGGGCGGCCACCCGTGCGAGCCGGGGTGCGTGCCAGGCACCGGCACGCACGGCGAGCTGCGGCTCGTCCGTCGCCAGCGCCGCGGGCAGTTGCTGCAGCGCGTCGGTATCGTCCGCTCCGTCGGCATCGACGTCGACGAGGACGAACCGGCCCGGGTGCTCGGCCTGCGCGGATCGCACCAGACCCCATGCTGCGGAGTGCGTCAGGTCGTCGACCGACTCGGCATCGCCCACGGCCACGGCACCGCGGGTCAGCAGCGCCAGCCGGGAGTCAGCGAACCGCTCGTCGGTGATCCACTGCCGCACCAGGGCCAGTACCCGGCCGGTGACGGCGTGCGCCGCGGCCGCGATGTCCCCGGTAGTGGCCAGGTCGGTCAGGCACGGCAGCAGCACCACATCCGGGGCCACCCCGTCCGCGTCGACCGCCGCGGCGAGTGCGGACAGGTCCGCGTACGCCTCGGTGTCGACGCCCATGGCTTCCAGCACGGCCGCCGCCTTCAGGTCGCCGCAGCCGAGGACCGCGTACGAACCGGCGTCCTCGGCCGCCATCGCGGCCGGTGCGGGCAACACGGCCCAGTCGAGACGGAACAGCGATTCGTGGTTCCCGGCGTGGGCGGCCTTGAACTGGTCGGCGTCGAGCGGGCGGAGCGCGAGCGAGTCGACCGACACGACCGGCGCGCCGCTCTCGTCGGTCACTGCCAGCGCCACCGCCCCCGGTCCGGCCGGGGACACCCGCACCCGCAGCGCCGCCGCTCCGGCGGCGTGCAGCCGCACTCCGTCCCACACGAACGGCAGCCGGGCCTGCCCGGCATTCTCCTCAGCGTCGAAGAAGCCGCCCAGGCCCACCGCGTGCAGCGCGGCATCCAGCAGCGCCGGGTGCAGACCGTACGCACGGGCGTCACCCTGCTGCGCCTCGCCGAGCGCGACCTCGGCGAACACCTCGTCGCCGCGCAGCCAGGCAGCTCGCAGCCCCTGGAACACGGGCCCGTAGCCGAGGCCGAGGGCGGCGAAGGCGTCGTAGAAACCGTCGGTCTCGACCGCTTCGGCTCCGGCCGGGGGCCACTCCCCCGGTCCGGCCGCGGGGGCGGCGGTGCCGGCGACCGCGAGGGTGCCGACCGCGTGCCGGGTCCACGGCTCGTCGGCGGCCTCCTCGGGCCGGGAGTAGATGTTCAGCGCGCGCCGGTCGGCGGCCCCGTCGGGCTCGCCGACGGTGACCCGCAGCTGGACCCCGCCGCGCTCCGGCAGGATCAGCGGCGCCTCCAGCGTCAGCTCCTCCAGCAGATCGCAGTCGACCTGGTCGCCGGCCCGTACGGCCAGCTCCACCAGCGCGCTGCCGGGCAGCAGCACCGTGTCCATGACGGCGTGGTCCGCCAGCCACGGGTGGGTGCGCAGCGAGAGGCGTCCGGTGAACAGGCAGCCCTCGGAGTCGGGCAGGTCCACCGCCGCGCCCAGCAGCGGGTGGTCCGCAGATCCCAGCCCGGCCGAGGCCACGTCGCCGGCGGCGCCGACCGGGGCCTCCAGCCAGTAGCGCCGACGCTGGAAGGCGTACGTGGGAAGCTCCACGCGCGCCGCACCGGTGCCGGCGAAGAACGCCTCCCAGTCCACCGTCAGGC
>NZ_JBEOVN010000412.1:0-1724 GCF_040295565.1 Streptomyces sp. NPDC002785
GCCCCCCGGACCGTCCAGGAAGCGCTGCTCTGCGACCTGTTCGCCGAGGTGCTCGGAGTGGAGACCGTCGGCATCGACGACGGGTTCTTCGACCTCGGAGGCCACTCCCTGCTGGCCACCCGTCTAGCGAGCCGCGTCCGGGACGACCTCGGCGTGGAACTCCCGGTGCGCAGTGTCTTCGAGCACCCGACCGTGGCCGCGCTCGTCCGGCAGCTCGGCTCGGCGTCCGGGGTACGTCCCCCGGTGCGTGCGGTCGAGCGCCCGGCGGAGGTTCCACTCTCCTTCGCCCAGCGCAGACTGTGGTTCCTCGGCCGTTTCGACGGTCCCGGCGCCGCGTACAACATCCCGCTGGCGCTGAGCCTGACCGGCGACCTGGACCGGGCCGCACTCGCCGACGCGCTGCGTGACGTGGTCGACCGGCACGAGAGCCTGCGGACCGTCTTCCCCGACACCGACGGGCGCCCGCGCCAGCTGGTGCTGGAGGCCTCTGCCCTCGGCCTCGGACTGCCGGTCACCGAGGTCACCGAGGCCGAACTGCCGGGCGCGCTGAGCGCCGCGGCCGGCCACGCCTTCGACCTGACGACCGATGTGCCGCTGAAGGCGGACCTCTTCGCTCTCGCCCCCGACCGGCATGTGCTCCTCCTGCTGGTGCACCACATCGCCGCCGACGGCGCCTCGCTGGCGCCGCTGGCCAGGGATCTGTCCACCGCCTACGCGGCGCGCCGCCTGGCACGGACCCCCGACTGGGAGCCCCTGCAGGTGCAGTACGCGGACTACACACTGTGGCAGCGGGACGTGCTGGGCAGCGAGGACGACCCGGACAGCAAGGTCTCGGCCCAGCTGGAGCACTGGCGCACCACTCTCGCGGATCTCCCCGAGGAGCTGACGCTGCCGGCCGACCGGCCGCGGCCCCAGCGTTCCTCCCACCGCGGCGGCCTGGTCCCGCTGGAACTCGACGCCGAGCTGCACTCCCGGATCTCGACGCTGGCACGCCGTACCGGCACCAGCGTGTTCATGGTCCTCCAGGCGGCCACCGCCGCCCTGCTCACCAAGATGGGCGCCGGCACCGACGTCCCGATCGGCACGCCGGTCGCCGGACGGACCGACAGCGCCCTCGACGACCTTGTGGGCTTCTTCGTCAACACGCTGGTGCTGCGCACCGACACCTCCGGCAACCCGACCTTCCGGGAGCTGCTGGCACGGGTCCGGGACACCGACCTCGCTGCCTACGCCCACCAGGACGTTCCGTTCGAGCGGCTCGTGGAGGTCATGAACCCGGAGCGCTCGGCGGCCCGGCACCCGTTGTTCCAGGTCAACCTGACCTTCCACAACCAGGCCCCTGCCGCGGACGGCCTGGAACTGCCCGGGCTGACTTTCGGCGGTCACCCGGTCGAGCACAGCGTCGCCAAGTACGACCTGGCGCTGAGCCTCACCGAGCAGCGGACCCCCGAGGGTTCGGTCTCAGGGATCACGGGTGCTCTGGAGTTCGCCGTCGACCTCTTCGACCCGTCCACGGCCATCAGCCTCGCCGAGCGCTTCGTCCGGCTGCTGTCCACGTGGACCGAGGAGCCCGACCGTGTGCTCGGAGACGTGCACGTCCTGGACGCCACCGAGTGGGATGCCGCTCTCGCCGGTGCTGGTGCGGCGGTGGGTGAGGCCGGTGCGGACGGGGCGTCGTTGGTGGAGTTGTTCGAGGCGCGGGCGGCCGGGACACCGGACGCGGT
>NZ_JBEOVN010000413.1:0-1704 GCF_040295565.1 Streptomyces sp. NPDC002785
GCCGGCTTTCCGCACGCAGAGAGGGCCCGGTGTGCGGAAAGCCGGCCCGGCGGGTACGGGAAACGGCCCGCCGGCCCGTAACCGCGGTGCAACAAACGAGCCTCCCGGTGGCAGCTTGATGCAGCCGCCGTTGTCCGTCTTCCGAAGCCGGTGCGACAGTGCTCGGAATTGACCGATGTCGGCCATGTCCGGTCGAGGGATTTACCCCCCGGGATATCTGCCGCACACACACTGCGCAATCCCTGCCAAGGCGATCCGCTAGAGGTGGAAGAGAATCATGCTCGCTGGTGACGGAGTACCGCTTACGTCCGCGCAGTCGGGAATCTGGTTCGCCCAGCAACTCGACGCTTCGAATCCGATCTACAACGCCGGCGAATACCTGGAAATTCACGGGTCCGTCGATGTTGCAGTATTCGAGGCCGCGCTGCGGCAGGTTGTGGCCGAGGCGGAGAACCTGCGCGTCACCGTCGTGGAGACGCCCGACGGGCCCCGCCAGTACGTCCACCCGGACCCCGAGTGGCAACTGCGGATCATCGATGTGAGCAGCGAAGCCGACCCACGGGAGTCGGCCGAGGCATGGATGCACGCTGACCTGGCGCGCCCTCAGGACCCGACAGCGGGCCCACTGTTCCTCTTCGTACTCTTCCGTGCCGCCGACGACCGCTGGTTCTGGCTGCACCGTTACCACCACCTGCTCGTCGACGGGTTCACCGTGGCGCTCGTCGCCCGGCGCGTCGCCGAGGTCTACACCGCCCTGCTGAGCGGAGGGACGAGCAGCAATCCCTTCGGCACCCTGGACAGCCTCGTCGGCATGGACACCGCCTACCGTTCCTCCGACGCCTTCGACGCCGACCGCAAGTGGTGGGCGGAAAAACTGGCCGGCCGGCCGGAGCCCGTGAGCCTCTCCAGCAAGGAACCCGCGGCCGCCCGCGGCCTGCTGCGCCGTACCGAGTACCTGGACGCCGGGGCGGCCGAGACGCTCCGCGACGCGGCCCGTGACGCGGGGGTGCCGTGGCCCTGCATGATGACCGCCGCCGTCTCGATCTATCTGCACCGGCTCACCGGCGCGGAGGAGATCGTGCTCGGCCTCCCCGTCACCACCCGGCTAGGCAAGGTCGCACGCGGCGTGCCCGGCATGGTCTCCAACGTGCTGCCGCTACGAATTCCGGTGAGTCCGGCCGACACGCTCCCCCAGCTGCTGGCACAGATCTCCCGCGAGATGCGCGGTGCCATGAAGCATCAGCGCTACCGCTGCGAGGACCTGCGCCGCGACCTCCAGCTCCTCGGCAGCGACGAGCGCCTGACCGGGCCCCAGGTCAACATCATGATGTTCGACTACGCCCTCACCTTCGGCGACCACCGGGCGACCGTCCACAACCTCTGCATCGGCCCCGCCGACGACCTGTCGGTCATCGTCTACGACCGCACCGACGGCCAGGGTCTGCAGATCGACTTCGACGCGAACCCCGAGCTCTACTCCGAGCGCGAACTCGCCTTCCACCTGCGGCGCTTCGTCGGATTCCTGGCAGAACTGGCCCAGGCCCCGGCCGGCCGGGCCATCGGCGCCCTCGACGTGGCCACCGCCGCGGAGCGCGACCTCGTCCTGGCTGCCGGTGCTGGTGCGGCGGTGGGTGAGGCCGGTGCGGACGGGGCGTCGTTGGTGGAGTTGTTCGAGGCGCGGGCGGCCGGGACACCGGACGCGGT
>NZ_JBEOVN010000414.1:0-1679 GCF_040295565.1 Streptomyces sp. NPDC002785
TCGATGAGCTGATGAATGGTCGCGGTGTCCGGATACGGACCAGTGACACCGTTCCACTCGACCAGCACCTCCCGCCGCTCCCCCACCGTGAGCATGTTCAGCTCCGACAGACGCGCACCTGGTGCGGCCGCCACCGACGCCGCCAGAGTCGTGAAATGGCCGGCCAACCGCTCGATCGTCGCCCGCTCGAACAGATCCGTCCGGTACTCCAGGACCGCGCGCAATCCGTCCGCCGACTCGACCGCCGTGAGCGTCAGGTCGAACTTGGCGACACCTCGCTCGATCTCGACCGGCTCGGTCCGTGTGCCCGCCAGCTCCCATGCCTGGACCTCCGCGCTGCCGGGCGCCTGGAGGACGAACATCGTCTGGAACAGGGGGTTGCGGGACAGGTCGCGGTCGGGGGCGAGTTCCTCCACGAGGCGTTCGAAGGGCAGGTCCTGGTGGTCGTAGGCACCGAGCGCGGTGTCCTTGACCCGGTCGAGGAGTTCGGTGAACGCCGGGTCGCCGGACAGGTCGGTGCGCAGGACGAGGGTGTTGACGAAGAAACCGATCAGGCCCTCGGTCTCGGCGCGGTTACGGCCGGCGATCGGGGTGCCGACCGCGATGTCGTCCTGGCGGCAGTAGCGGGCCAGAACGATCTGGAAAAGGGACAGCAGCGCCATGAACAGACTCGCGCCCTGCCCGCTCGCCGTCGCCCGCAGCGCCTCCGTCACCTCCGACGGCACCGAGAAGTACACGGTGTCGCCCTCGGCGCCCTCCCGTTCGGCGGGCCGGCCGTGGTCGGTCGGCAGCTCCAGGGCCGGTACCCCTGCGAGACGCTCGCGCCAGTACGCCAACTGCCTCTCCAGGAAATCCCCGCTGAGTTGCTCCCGCTGCCAGGCGGCGAAATCCGCGTACTGCACGGCCAGTTCGGGCAGCGACGCCACACATCCGGCGACGGCAGCCATGTACAACTCGCGCAGTTCGCGGGCCAGGATCCCGGAGGACCAGCCGTCCGAGACGATGTGGTGCAGCGTGATCAGCACGTACTGGTCGTCGTCAGCGAGTCGTACCACGTCAACCCGCAGAAGCCGCCCGCCGTCCAGGTCGAACGGTCGCCGCGCCTCGGCCGCCGTGATCTCCAGTGCGGCCCGCTCCCGGTCGGCCGTCGGGACGGTCCGGACGTCGTGCATCACCGGAGTGACCGACCACGGTGCGTCCACGATCTGCGCGGGACGGCCAGAGTCGTCCGTGACGAACCGGGTCCGCAGCACCTCGTGCCGGGTCACCAGACCGGTGAACGCCGCACCCAGTGCACCGGCGTCGAGCGTGCCGCGCACCCGCAGGCCGAACGGCACGAGGTATTCGGCGCTGCCCGGCGTCAACTGGTCCAGGAACCAAAGCCGCTGCTGCGCGAACGACAGGGGCAGTGGACCGCTGCCGCGGTCGAGCGGTACCAGCGACGCCTCGTCGGCCGTCCCCAGCTCTCGCACGACCCCGGCCAGTGTGGCCGGGGTGGGCGAGGTGAAGAGGGCACGCACCGGGACGTCCAACCCGAGCCGCTGCCGCAGACGCGACGTCACCTGTGTCGCGAGCAGTGAATGCCCGCCCAGTTCGAAGAAGTTGTCGTGGATGCCGATGGTGTCGATGCCGAGGACGTCGGACCACACTCCGGTGATGGTCTCCTCCGTCGAGTTCCG
>NZ_JBEOVN010000415.1:0-1672 GCF_040295565.1 Streptomyces sp. NPDC002785
TTCGATGTTGACGGCGATGGCGGTCAGGACGTGCTGGATATGGGTTTTGTCCTGGCCTCGGTAGCGGCAGTGGCGCATGCCGTGACCGTGGGCGAACTCGTTGACGGTGCCCTCCACTCCGGAACGGACCGCATACCGGGCCTTCCACTGGGGTGTCTGTTGCTCGGTGCGGACGCGGAGCTGCAGGTCACGGAGTTCTCGTGGTGGAAAGCCCACGTTGCGGGCGCTTTCGCGGGAGGTGGTGCACTGGGCTCGGACCGGGCAGGGCCGGCACTGACCCATGGTGAACCGCGCCACGATCAGTGGGGCTGCGGTCGGCGAGGACGTCGGGTAGGGGCCGTGCCAGCCCTGGCTGACCTGGCCCTGGGGGCAGGTCACCTCCCGGCGGTCGAAGTCGATGTGGAAGTCGTCACGGCCGAAGCCCTCGCCTCGGCGATGCTGGCGAGTGGGGTTGCCTGGCAGCGGTCCGGTGACGGTGACCTGGTGGTCGCGGGCGGCCTGTTCCAGATGGACCAGGGAGGTATAGCCGCTGTCGACCAGGTGCTCGGCGGGCAGCAGACCACGACGCCGCAGCCGGGCGTGGATACCGGGCAGGACCCGGCTGTCGTGCGTGGTGGCCGCGGTAGTGGCCACATCCGTGATCACGTTAGGGCCGTCAGGGGCACAGGTCTCGGTCAGATGAGCGGAAAACCCGCTCCAGCTGACGATGTGTCCGTGACGTGCGTAGCGGGCCGAGGTGTCATAGGGAGAGACGATCGCCCGGGACGATGGCGCAAGCCCAAACCCGTCGTCCTCCCCTGTGCGCCAGAGCAGACGGCCCGCGCCATCGCGGTAGTAGTTCTGGACCAGGATCTGCCGCAGGGCCTGGACCTGGCGGCCCCATGCCCGGCCCGTTCCGTGCCGGTAGAGGTGTTCCAGGAGCCGGGCGGCGTCGTTGCCGGTGGCGAGGATCCTCGTCTTGGGCCGGGTGGGGTTCTTACCCAGGCGGGCCGGTCGGCCGTAGCGTTGCCCCCACTCCTCATCGACCAGGCCGTCCAGCAGGTGCCCGGCAGCGCCGGCGACTTCCTCCAGTGCGGCCCGCACCGCCTCGGTGACCAGTTCCAGCCGGGTCAGGTCACGCACCGCGGCCAGGACATAGGTGGAGTCGGTGCGCTGCGTGGTGCGCTCGCGTACCAGACCGGCGGCTTTGAGGCGGGCCAGTGCGAGGTCGAGGAGGCGGTCAGCACGCCCGCCCTCGGCGAGACGGTCACGGAAGTCGGCCAGCACGCTGTGGTGGAAGCCGGGATCGTCCAGCTCCATGGCCATGGCGTACTTGAAGTCGATGCGGCAGCGCACCGCCTCGGCGGCCTGCCGGTCCGACAGGCCGAGCACGAACTGCAGCACGCAGACGGTGGCCAGTTGAGCGGGCGAGAGGCCCGGACGCCCGTCACGCGGGTACCAGCCGGCGAAATCCTCGTCGCACCACAGCCCATCCAGCCGGTCGCGCACCCACATCGCTGTCGTGCCCTTCGAGTTACTCGCCCGCGCGACCCGCACGGTCAAAGGCGGGATTTGCTCACCGGAACGGGGGCGAAGAGACAACGGGCACCTCGGCAACTGCATCGGCCATCAGAACGACACGAGCATGCCTGCTGACCATGCCGCCGCACCGCGAAACTCCAAGATCCCCGAC
>NZ_JBEOVN010000416.1:0-1641 GCF_040295565.1 Streptomyces sp. NPDC002785
GCCGGTTGCGCAGCTCGACCGCGGTGAGCGAGTCGAAGCCCAGCTCCTTGAAGGCTCGCCCGGCCTCGATCGCCGCGGCGTCGGCGTGCCCCAGCACCGCCGCGACCGCGCCGCGCACCAGCTCCAGCAGCACCCGCTCCCGCTCGGTCTCCGGCAGTCCGGCGAGCTGCTGGGCCAGCACGGGGCCGGAGGCGCTCGCCTCGGATGCGTCGGCCGTCATCTCGTCGATGACCTGGCGTGCCTCGGGCAGCTCGTGCAGCAGCGGACGTGGCCGGTCGGCGGTGAAGGCCAGCGTGAACCGCCGCCAGTCCATGTCGATGACGGTCAGCGCCGTCTCGTCCCGGTCCAGCGCGTGCCGCAGCGCGGTGACCGCCGGCTCCGGCGCCATCTCGTTGATGCCGTGGCGGCGCATCCGGTCCCCGAGTGCGCCGCCGACGGTGACGCCGTCGCCCCACGGGCCCCAGGACAGGGTGGTGGCGGGCAGCCCGTCGGCGCGCCGTTGCTCGGCGAAGGCGTGCAGATAAGCGTTGCCGGGCGCCTGATTGCCCTGCCCCGGTGCCCCGAAGATCGCGGAGAAGTGCGAGAAGAGCACGAACGCGGACAGGTCCAGGTCCCGGGTGAGCTCGTGCAGATGGCGGGTGGCGTCGACCTTCAGCCGCAGCACCCGGTCCACCTGGTCCGGCGTCAGCCCCTCGATCACCCCGTCCTCGATCACCGCGGCGGTGTGCACCACGGCGGTCAGCGGCCGCTCGGCGGGGACGTCCGCGAGCAGGACGGACAGCGCCTCCCGGTCGGCCACGTCGCAGGCGGCGATGGTGACTTCGGCGCCCAGTGCGGTCAGTTCGTCGCGCAGCTCGGCGGCGCCCGGCGCGTCCGGGCCACGACGGCCGACGAGCACCAGGTGCTCGGCACCGTTACGGGCCAGCCAACGGGCCACCTGCGCACCCAGCGCACCGGTACCGCCCGTCACCAGCGTGGTCCCGGTCGGCTGCCAGTCCCGTACGGCCGGGGTGTCGGCCAGTTTGGCCCTCACCAGCCGCGGCCCGAGGACTCCGGTGGCGCGGATCGCCACCTGGCCCTCGTCTCCGTCGCCCGCGAGCACCTCGGCCAGTCGGGCCAGCGCCCGCTCGTCCAGGGTCTCGGGCAGGTCCACCAGACCGCCCCAGCGTTCCAGATGCTCCAGGGCGGCCACCCGGCCCAGGCCCCAGATCAGCGCCTGCTCCGGCGACTTCAACCGGTCCGAGCGGCCTGTGGAGACCGCGCCCCGGGTCGCGCACCACAGTGGGGCGGCGAGCTGCGCGTCGCCCAGCGCCTGGATCAGCGCCAGCTGAGCGGCGGCCCCGGCGGGGAAGGCGGAGTGTGCCGGATGCGGCCGCTCGTCCAGTGCCAGCAGCGACAGCACGCCGTCGAACGCCGCGTCGTCCCCGGTCGGCTCGGCGCGCAGCGCGGCGGCCAGTGCCTCCCGGTCGGTCGTTGCGGCGTCCACCGCGATCCGTCGTACGTCGGCCCCGTGCTCGGTCAGCGCTGCGGCAACGGCCGCCGCCCGCTCGTCCTCGGTCCCGGGCGAGACCAGCAGCCAGGTGCCGGACAGCCGCGCCGACTGCCCGTCGGCCAGCGGCTTCCAGGTCACGCGGTAGCGCC
>NZ_JBEOVN010000417.1:0-1612 GCF_040295565.1 Streptomyces sp. NPDC002785
CCGTCCTGGTTGATCGCACTGCCCCGCACGATCGCGAGAACCGGGTGGCCGTTCTTCCGCGCGTCGGACAGCCGCTCCACGAGCAGCATGCCGACGCCCTCGCCCCAGGCGGTGCCGTCGGCGGCGGCCGCGAAAGGCTTGCAGCGGCCGTCGGTGGCCAGGCCGCGCTGCTTACTGAAGGCCACGAAGGTACCGGGGGTGGCCATCACGGTCACCCCGCCCGCCAGCGCCAGTTCGCACTCACCGGAGCGCAGCGCCTGCACCGCCATGTGCAGGGTCACCAGCGACGAGGAGCAGGCCGTGTCGACCGTGACCGCCGGGCCTTCCAGACCGAAGGTGTACGAGACGCGGCCCGAGGCGACGCTGCCGGAGCTGGCGGTGCCCATGTAGCCCTCAAGACCGTCGGGCGCCCGGTGCAGCAGCGTGCCGTAGTCGTTGTACATGACGCCGGTGTAGACGCCGGTCCGGCTGCCGCGCGCGGTCACCGGGTCGATGCCCGCGCGCTCGAACGCCTCCCAGGTGGTCTCCAGCAGCAGCCGCTGCTGCGGGTCCATCGCGAGGGCCTCGCGCGGACTGATGCCGAAGAAGACCGGGTCGAAGTGGTGGGCGTCGTGCAGGAACCCGCCGTTGCGGGCGTAGCTGGTGCCCGGCTGGTCCGGGTCGTCGTCGTACAGCCCCTCGATGTCCCAGCCGCGGTCGGTGGGCATGTCGGAGATGGCGTCGTGGCCCTCGGTGACCAGCGTCCACAGGTCCTCGGGGGTGCGCACCCCGCCGGGGAAGCGGCAGCTCATCGCCACGATGGCGATGGGCTCGTCGTTGCCCGCGGGGGCGGCGACCTGTGCGGCGGCCGCAGCCCGGCCGCCCTGGGCCGCGCCGCGCAGGTATCGCGCGAGCGCGGTGGGTGTCGGGTAGTCGAAGATCAGCGTGGCGGGGAGCCGTACGCCGGTGGCCGAGCCCAGGCGATTGCGCAGTTCGACCGCGGTGAGCGAGTCGAAGCCGACCTCACTGAAGGCGCGTTGCGGGTCGACCGCCTCGGGCCCGGTGTAGCCCAGGACAGCCGCGACATGGACGCGGACCAGGTCGTGGACGATCCGGTCCGCCTCCGCTTCGGAAACGCCGGCCAGCTGCTGACCGAGCGCGCCGGACGGTGCGGCGGCCGCACCCTGGGCCGCGCGCCGCGGGGGCACCCGGACCAGGCCGCGGAAGAGCGGCGGCAGCATGCCGACGCTCGCCTGGGCGCGCAGCGCAGCCAGGTCCAGCGGCATCGGCACCAGCAGCGCCTCGTCGGTGCGGACGGAGGCGTCGAAGAGTTCCGGGCCGTGCTCGGCGGTGATCGCGACGATACCGCCGCGCCGCAGCCGGGCGACCTCGGCCTCGTCCAGTTCACCGGCCATGCCGCCCGACTCCGCCCACAGACCCCAGGCCAGCGAGGAACCGGCCAGCCCCTGGGCCCTGCGGTGCTGGGCGAGGGCGTCCAGGAAGGCGTTCGCCGCCGCGTAGTTCCCCTGGCCCGCGCCGCCGAAGACACCGGCCGCCGAGGAGAAGAGAACGAACGCGGAGAGGTCCAGGTCCTGAGTCAGCTCGTGCAGGTTCCACGCCGCGTCCACCTTCG
>NZ_JBEOVN010000418.1:0-1607 GCF_040295565.1 Streptomyces sp. NPDC002785
ATGTATCGCACTACCGAGCCGAAGCCGCAGATCAAGCGCCTCGCCATCGACCTCGGCGTGCACCCCGAGGCCCTGCGTGGCTGGATCCGCCAGGCTGAGGTTCCCCCGAGCGGACGTTCGGGTGGCTGATGCGTTCGCGCCGCCTGGCCCGCGACTACGAGAGGCGGACCGACACGGCCGAGGCGATGGTGCTGTGGTCGATGACCATGGTCATGAGCTGCCGCCTTGCGAAGCGGCGACGCTGAGGAACCCGGGGTGTCCTCGACGAGCCAGCCCCGCGCGGCCAGGCGCTTCGCCTTGGACCGCACCCTTTACGGGCGATATCTTGACGCTGAAATGACGCTCGTGGCGCTCATGTGACGCTCGTTCTGATGGGACGTCACATGATTGACCGTGCAGGTCATGCGAGGCGGACGGTGCGCGGGGCTTTCTCCGTTCCCGGCGTTCTCCTCTCGGGACCGGGCGGCGGGCTCTCTGCCGTAGCGGCGGAACCGAGCATGGCACCCTCACCGCGCTCAGGCCTCTCGGCATGTTGCACAAACTCCGACGTCGCTGCTTGCCGCGATTGCGCAGAGACGGGTCTCGAACCGTGCTTCAGGATGTGCGATCAGACAAGGCGTGAGCCGGATGAAACATCCAGTTCACCGTGACGACATCGGGAGTCCGCTGTGCTCTGGAGAAAACTGCTCGTCCCCCTGACCTCGCTCCTGCTCCTGCTGACGGCTTCTGCCGGCGCGGGAGCGACATCGGCGTCCACCAGTTCCCCCGCCGGTGCCAGTGCCGAGGCGGCCGCGGCCGACTACGGCGCTCCCGGCCCCTACGCCACCGCGGTGGAGGTCGGGGTGGTGACCACCCTGTACTACCCGCGTGACATCGCGACCAGCGACCGCCGCCACCCCGTGATCGTGTGGGGAAACGGCACCTTCGCCTTCCCGGTCGTCTACCGCGACCTGTTGCTCCACTGGGCCAGTCAGGGCTTCATCGTCTCCGCCGCCAACACCCCGCAGTCCAACCTCGGCATCTCCATGCGCGCCGGGATCGACCTGCTCACCCGTCGCAACGCCGACCACGGCAGCCCCTTCCACGACCGTGTCGACCTGGAGCACATCGGCGCGTCCGGTCACTCGCAGGGCGGCGCCGCCGCCATCGTCGTCGGCGCGGACCCGCGTATCGACACCATCCTGCCCATCCAGCCCGGGCCGCTCGCCGACATCGACGACGTACACGTACCCGCGCTCCTCCTGGCCGGGCAGAAGGACAGCATCGTCTTCCCCTTCCTGGTCAAGACCTTCTACAACGACGCCGACCACATACCGGCCATCTACGGGGAACTGCGCGGCGCCGATCACCTCACGGTCGTGGGCGACCCCGGCCCGTTCGCCGCGCCCACCACCGTCTGGTTCAAGGCACACCTGATGGGGGACCAGACGGCGAGTGCACAGTTCTTCGGGGCCGGCTGCGGGATCTGCACCGACAGCGGCACCTGGTCCGACGTCCGCCGCAACGGCCTCGCAAACCGGTGACCCGCTCCCGGATATCCCTTCCGCTGTGACCGGCGGCCGTCCCGATCCACGCCGGCCGCCCCTGACGCTCCCGCGACCAGGGGC
>NZ_JBEOVN010000419.1:0-1598 GCF_040295565.1 Streptomyces sp. NPDC002785
CTCCACCGGCCAAGAATCCGACGCCTCCCTGATCCTCGGAACCGAACAACGAATCGCTCTTGACCTTCACCGGGCAGGAGTCGTGCGACAGCCTCGCCGTCTTCGCTCGGAGGTGGCGAAACGCCCGCCGGACTCGGGCCGGGGTCAACCGGTGTGGTGGCAGGGGCTTCTCCCAGGGGCGGCGGAGATCCTCGGTCAGCGGGCGGGCGAGACGGAGTTGGGTGTGGGCGGCGATCATCAGCCAGGTCCACAAGTCGGCTGAGTGCGGGTCTCGGACCTTGGGGCGGGTCCAGCCCAGAGTCTGCTTGAGCACGCGAAAGGTGTGCTCAAGATCGAATCTGCGGAGGAACGCCTGCCAGCGGACATCGACGTCGTCGCCGCTCAGGCCAGTGGCCGAGGACCACAGCCAGACCGGCTTCGGGTCCCGGTCGCCGGGCAGGTACTCGACGGTGAGACGGATCAAGGTGCCGTGCAGGATGGGGAGTTCGTTGAGCTGAGCGATCCAGGCATTGCGGCGGGTGAGGCGGGGGTGGAGGCGGTCCCACGCCTGCGCGGTCGCCTTGCCGTAGCGGGTGGTGTCAGTGACGGTGGTGCTCTCGGGGGTGTGCCAGGTGTCGGGCTTGGCCAGGGTGAACGGGGCGCCGTGCAGGCGGGGGCGGCCGCCCTTCGGGGTGGAGCGGGCCGGACCCGCGTCGCGGGCCAAGACCCGGTCGGAGCGCAGGCGGCCGACCAGCTCGACGGGCAGGCCGGCCAGGAGGTAGGCGAGTCGGGGTGCGTCGTAGCCGGCGTCGGTCACGATCAGGATGTCGGGATCCCCGGCCTTCCAGTGTCCGGCGTCGATGATCCGGGTGACGACCTCGCGCAGCTGGGTTGCGGTGATTTCGGCGGCGTCGTCGGCGGGGCCGAGCCGGACGGCGTCCAGCAGGGCCGTCCAGGAGGTCCGGCCCGTTTCCAGGGCGGCGACGAAGGAGTAGGGCCAACCGGGCACGAGCTGGTCACTGCTGCGGCCCGACCGCCCGTAGACGTGGCAGAACAACCGCTCCGGACTGGTGACAGCGTCGGGACGCAGCCACGGGGAGACATCAACAGCGAGCACGATCCGACCGTCGGCCGCGCGGGGCAGTGGCATCGAGGCGAGCAGGTTACGGAAGCGGGCCGGCTCGAGCCATCCGGTGTTCAGCGCGTTGTACATCGCACCGTGACCGCGCTGCATCTCCGCCGTGAGCGTGAGCTCAGGCAACGAGGTGACCGGCCCGTCCGCGCACAGCACCGCATCGGTCAGCTCGAAGAGCACGTCCGCACGGGTGTACAGACAGTCGTAGAAAGCGACCCGAAAGCGGGACAGCACCGTGAAGGGATCGACCCTCGCAGGCTCAGCGGGCAGACTCGTCACAGCGACCGTCCTCTCACGCTCCGTTACTCGACATCTCGAAGCGTGAAGGACGGTCGTTCCTGCTGTCCAATCAAGACCACGCCCTCAACCAGCAGAAACGCAGGCGAGGTTAAAGAACTTCCCAATAGGGATGTCAAGCCGCCAGCGTGACTGATGGTGCGGGCTGGTAGCACGCTCCGTCGCGGAGCATGGCCCAGAGGACGTT
>NZ_JBEOVN010000420.1:0-1557 GCF_040295565.1 Streptomyces sp. NPDC002785
CCGGCCGTACGGCCGGACGGGGTTCGTCTTCCCGCATGCGAAGTGCGCCGGTCGGCCCGTAACCCCGGTACGTGCGGCGGATGTTGCGGCGGCGGTGCCTGGCTTGGGCGCGACTGGCCGGTTTCTTATTACGAAACTTTGTTGAGTAAGTCACAGCCGCATGAAGGTCTTGATCTGAGCGCGTCAATCAGCGAGGGTTTCGAGCCAGCCCCCGGAGATCTTCCGGCCGGGGGTCAATCCCCCCACAAAGAATGACGAGGAGACCCCTCTTCATGGCAATTCACAAGCGCGCACGCCGGATCAAGCTGACCGCAGCGATAACCGCGGTGGCCGCGGTCGCCGGAGTCACCCTGCTCAACACCTCGCTCGCCGGCGCCACCCCCGCTCCCGCGATGGGTGTCGTCTACGGCGCCGACGCGGCGAACGCCGTCTCGGGCAGCTACATCGTCATGCTGAACGAGAAGGCCGACAAGGCGGAGCTCGCCAAGGAGTACGGCGGCAAGCTGAACCGCGACTACAGCTCCGCCATCAACGGCTTCTCCGCCAGCGGCCTTTCGCTCACCGAGGCCAAGCGCCTGGCGGCCGACCCGGCCGTGTCCAAGGTCGTCCAGAACAAGAAGTTCCACATCGACGAGACCCAGGACAACCCGCCGTCCTGGGGCCTGGACCGGATCGACCAGACCGAGACGACCGGCGACGACGCGTACACCTACCCGGACAGCGCGGGCGAGGGTGTCACCGCGTACGTCATCGACACCGGTGTCCGTACCACGCACAACGACTTCGAGGGTCGGGCCAGCTCGGGCTACGACGCCGTGGACAACGACGACAGCGCCGACGACGGCAACGGCCACGGCACCCACGTGGCGGGAACCATCGCCGGTGCGACCTACGGTGTGGCCAAGAAGGCCAAGATCGTCGCCGTCCGGGTGCTCGACGACTCCGGCTCGGGCACCACCGAGCAGGTCGTCGCCGGCATCGACTGGGTCACCGAGAACCACGAGGGCCCCTCCGTCGCCAACATGAGCCTCGGCGGCGGCGCGGACGAGGCGCTCGACGCCGCGGTCCAGCAGGCCATCGCCTCCGGAGTCACCTTCGCGGTGGCCGCCGGAAACGAGTCCTCCGACGCGAGCGAGGGCTCCCCGGCCCGTGTCCCGGAGGCCATCACGGTCGCCTCGTCCACGGTGGACGACGAGCAGTCGTCGTTCTCCAACTACGGCTCGATCGTGGACATCTACGCCCCGGGCTCGGACATCACCTCGTCCTGGAACGACAGCGACGACGCCTCCAACACCATCTCCGGTACGTCCATGGCGACCCCGCACGTCGTCGGTGCCGCCGCCGTCTACCTCGCCGGCCACCCGGACGCCACTCCGGAGGAGGTCGCCACCGCGCTGACCGACGGAGCCACCCCCGACGCGATCTCCAACGCGACCGAGGGCACCCCCAACAAGCTGCTGAAGGTCGTCGAGTAACCGACCCCGCAGCCGTGACCGGGTGAGGATGCCCGGCGCAACGGAATCGGCGGCCGCCGCGCCCCGTGGGGGAGGGCGCGGC
>NZ_JBEOVN010000421.1:0-1555 GCF_040295565.1 Streptomyces sp. NPDC002785
GGGGCCTGCTCGATGATCGTGTGGGCGTTGGTGCCGCTGAAACCGAAGGAGGACACCGCCGCGCGGCGAGCACGCCCCGTCTCCGGCCACTCCTGAGCCTCGCTCAGCAGCGAGACCGCCCCCGCCGACCAGTCGATGTGCGGCGACGGCTCCTCCACATGCAGCGTCTTCGGCAGCACACCATGCCGCATCGCCATGACCATCTTGATGATGCCCGCGACACCGGCGGCAGCCTGCGTATGACCCATGTTCGACTTCAGGGAACCCAGCCACAACGGCCGCCCCCCGTCCCGCTCCTGACCATAAGTCGCCAGCAACGCCTGCGCCTCGATCGGGTCACCCAACGTCGTACCCGTACCATGCGCCTCGACCACATCCACCTCAGCGGCAGAAACACCCGAGTTGGCCAACGCCTGCCGGATCACCCGCTGCTGCGACGGACCGTTCGGCGCCGTCAGACCATTACTCGCACCATCCTGGTTCACCGCGCTGCCACGCACCACAGCCAGCACCGGGTGCCCGTTCCTACGAGCGTCGGAGAGCCGCTCCACGAGCAGCATGCCCGCACCCTCCGCCCAGCCCGTACCATCCGCCCCGGCGGAGAACGCCTTGCACCGGCCATCCGCCGCCAGACCACGCTGACGGCTGAACTCCACGAAAGGCGCCGGAGTGGCCATCACCGTCACACCACCGGCCAGCGCCATCGAGCACTCACCATTACGCAGCGCCTGCACCGCCAGATGCAACGCCACCAGCGACGACGAACACGCCGTATCAACCGTGACCGCCGGACCCTCCAAACCAAAGGTGTACGCCAGCCGCCCCGAAATCACACTCGCCGCATTACCCGTACCGACGAAACCCTCGACGCCTTCCGGAAGCGCCGCCAGCGAGGAGGCGTAGTCGTGGTACATCACACCGGCGAAGACACCGGTACGACTGCCACGCAGCGCGCCGGGGTCGATGCCCGCACGCTCGAACGCCTCCCAGGCGGTCTCCAGCAGCAACCGCTGCTGCGGATCCATCGCCAGCGCCTCACGCGGGCTGATACCGAAGAACGCCGGGTCGAAGTAGCCTGCGCCCTCGACGAATCCGCCTTCGCGGGTGTACGAGGTGCCCGGATGATCGGGGTCCTCGTGGTAGAGGGCTTCCAGGTCCCAGCCCCGGTCGGCAGGGAACTGCGAGACCGCGTCCCTGCCCTCCATGACCAGCCGCCACAGATCCTCCGGAGTCTCCACACCACCGGGGTAACGGCAGCCCAGACCCACGATCGCGATCGGCTCGTCATCCACAGCCGCGACCACCACCGGCCCGGCAACCCCCGCCACCACACCCACCAACTCAGCACGGAGGAAGTCCACCAACGCCGCCGGCGTCGGATAATCGAAGACCAACGTCGCCGGAAGCCTCAGCTCCGTCGCCCCACCCAGCAGATTCCGCAGCTCCACCGCCGTCAACGAGTCAAAGCCCAACTCACGGAAGGACCGCTCAGCATCGATGGTCCCCGCACCCGCGTATCCGAGGACAGCGGCGACCTGCGTACGGACCAGATCCA
>NZ_JBEOVN010000422.1:0-1533 GCF_040295565.1 Streptomyces sp. NPDC002785
CAATGCCGTTCGGTTAGAGGTTCGATCTGCGGCGCAATGCTCGGCGTTTCGGCTGGTGATACGGGTGCAGCCCTTGTAGTGGTTCTCGGGTCCGCCAAGACTCGTGTTCCTCAACAAGGGCTGCTGTGTCCGATTCTGTCATTACGCATGCCCCCGGTGTGTTTGCCGTGGGTCACCTGGGCGAGTTGACCCAGGTTGTTCCGTTCCATCTCGTCGATGAGGCGCTCGCGTCCGCGGGTGGTCTGCAGCAGCGGGTGCGGCGGCTGCCGTCGCGGGTGGTGGTCTACCTCCTCCTCGCAGGCGCGCTGTTCACCGGCCTGGGCTGGACCGGGATCTGGTCCCGGCTGACCGCCTCACTGCCCGCGCCGCTGCCCGTACCGGCGGGTTCATCGATCACGGCCGCGATGCGACGGGTCGGCCCCAAACCGTTGAAAGCACTGTTCGACCTGGTCAAAGGCCCCGCAGCAGTGACCGCGACACAAATGACACGGTTCGCGGGCAGACTGGTGATCGCGATCGACGGCACCCAGATCGCCCTGCCGGACACACCCGCGAACCTGCAAGTGTTCCCCAAGGCGAAGGCAGGACAGAACGGGCCGGCCGGATACCCGATGCTGCGTCTGGTCACGCTGGTGGCCTGCGGGACCCGAACCCTCCTGGACGCCATCTTCGGCACCGACGCGACCGGCGAACTGACCTACGCCCGCGACCTGGCCACCACCGCGGGCACGACCGGAGCGCTACGGCCCGGAACGCTGCTGCTGGGCGACCGGAACTTCTCCGCCACCGCCTTCGTGAGCACGGTCGCCTCCACCGGCGCGGACTTCCTCATCCGCGCCAAGACCCACACCACAGCGCTCAAGCTGCCGATCCTGCGCCGTCTGCCCGACGGCACGTTCCTGTCCCGCATAGGGGACGTCACCGTCCGCGTCATCGAGGCCACCATCACCCTCACCGACGGCACCGGCAAGCGCCCCGTCACTCATAGCACCTACCGGCTCGTCACCAGCCTGCTCGATCCGGACGAGGCACCTGCCACCGCACTGGTCAGGCTCTACCGCGAACGCTGGGAAATCGAGACCAGCTACTGCGAGCTGAAATCGACCATCCTCGGTGGCAGAGTCCTGCGCGGACGCTACCCGGCAGCCGTCACCCAGGAGACCTGGGCACTCCTGGTCGCCTACCAGGCACTACGCACCGCGATGAGCGACGCTGTCCTGCACCGGCCCGACATAGACCCCGACCGCACCGCATTCACCATCGCGCTGAACACTGCACGTGACCAGATCATCCGCGCCGCCGGCATCATCCCCCGCACCCGGATCGACCTCGTCGGCCGGATCGGCACCGCCCTACTCAACGGCCTCCTACCCGCCCGTCGAGAACGGTCCCGGCCCCGCGTGAGGAAACGAGCGATCAGTTCCAAGTACCGCGCCGTCGGCCGCGACATCGACCACCGCACCCACAGGACCACCGTCCACATCGAGATCAGCACGTTGCCAAGCCCGTCAGATGGCTAACCGAACGGCATTG
>NZ_JBEOVN010000423.1:0-1485 GCF_040295565.1 Streptomyces sp. NPDC002785
CCTCGGTCAACAACGGCACAACCTCGTCCTCCGACGCCTGCACCGCGAACATCGCGCCACCCGCCGGAAGCTCCTGCATCAACCGACCACGAGCCGCCACCAACTTCGACGCGTCGGACAGGGACAGCACACCCGCCACATGCGCGGCGGCCAACTCACCGATCGAATGCCCGGACAGGAAGTCCGGCTCCACACCCCAGCCTTCAAGCAAACGGAACAACGCCACCTCGACCGCGAACAACGCAGGCTGCGTAAAGCCCGTCCGGCCGAGCAGCTCGGCATCGTCACCGAACAGCACGTCCTTCAGCGGACGTTGGAGGTGTGTATCCAGCTCGGCACAGACCGCGTCCAAGGCCGTCGCGAACGCCGGGAAGGCGTCGTACAGCTCACGCCCCATGCCGAGGCGCTGACTGCCTTGGCCGGTGAACAGGAACGCCGTCCTGCCGTCGGCGACCCAACCCTCGACCAGATTCGACGCGGACTCGCCGCGCGCCAGTGCCTCGAGGCCCGCCACCAGAGCGGCCCGGTCCGGGCCCACGACCACC
Source organism: Streptomyces sp. NPDC002785 (assembly GCF_040295565.1). Taxonomy (NCBI): domain Bacteria; kingdom Bacillati; phylum Actinomycetota; class Actinomycetes; order Kitasatosporales; family Streptomycetaceae; genus Streptomyces; species Streptomyces sp. NPDC002785. The sequence continues at coordinate 546 of NZ_JBEOVN010000423.1, forward strand.
GCGCGGTGATCGAGGGCGGCTCGGGTGGTCGCCAGCGAGTGGCCGAGATCGAGGGGCCGCTGTTCGGGGAAGCGCTCGATGTGCGTGAGCAGCCGCTCAGCCTGGGCGCGCAGCGCCTCCGTGCTCTTGCCGGACAGCGCCCAGGGCAGTACGCCGGGCTCTCGCGAGGGTGCGTCCGGGGCAGGCTCGGGGACGGCCTCCGGCTCCGGGGCCTGCTCGATGATGGTGTGTGCGTTGGTGCCGGACACACCGAAGGAGGAGATGCCCGCACGGCGCGGGCGGCCGGTCTCCGGCCACGCCACCGACTCGGTCAGCAGCGAGACCGCGCCCGCCTCCCAGTCGACGTGCGGCGAGGGCTCGTCGATGTGGAGGGTTTGTGGCAGCAGGCCGTGCCGCATCGCCATGACCATCTTGATGATGCCCGCGACGCCAGCGGCGGCCTGGGTGTGGCCCATGTTCGACTTGATGGAACCCAGCAGTAGCGGCTGGTCCTCGGACCTCTCGCGGCCGTAGGTGGCCAGCAGCGCCTGAGCCTCGATCGGGTCACCCAGCGTCGTACCGGTGCCATGTGCCTCGACCACGTCGACCTCTGCGGCGGAGACGCCCGCATTGGCCAGCGCCTGCCGGATGACGCGTTGCTGCGACGGGCCGTTCGGGGCGGTCAGTCCGTTGCTCGCGCCGTCCTGGTTGACCGCCGTGCCGCGCACGACGGCAAGTACCGGGTGGCCGTTCCTGCGGGCGTCGGAGAGCCGCTCCACGAGGAGCATGCCCGCGCCCTCGGACCAGCCGGTGCCGTCCGCCGCCGCGGCGAAGGACTTGCAGCGGCCACTGGTGGACAGGCCGCCCTGGCGGCTGAAGTCGATGAAGGTGTCCGGGGTGGCCATGACGGTCACACCGCCGGCCAGCGCCATCGAGCACTCACCGTTGCGCAGCGCCTGCG
>NZ_JBEOVN010000424.1:0-1484 GCF_040295565.1 Streptomyces sp. NPDC002785
GTGAACGCTGTCGGCCTGGAATCGGCCGACCACCCGCTCCTGGGCGCAGCGGTGCCGCTGGCGACGACCGACGGCTTCCTGTTCACCGGCCGACTTGGCCTCGACACCCACCCGTGGCTGGCCGACCACACCGTCCTGGGTTCGGTGCTGCTACCGGGTACGGCCTTCGTCGAGCTGGCCATCCGCGCGGGGGACCAGGTCGGCTGTGACCACCTGGAGGAACTCACCCTGGAGGCGCCGCTGGTGCTGCCCGCACGTGGCGGCGTCCGGCTGCAGCTCACGGTGGGCGCGCTGGACGACGGCGGCCGCAGTTCGCTGGCGATCCTCTCCCGCGCGGCGGACGCCCCGGCCGAGGAGCCATGGACCCGGCACGCCACCGGCATGCTCGCCACCGGCGCCCCGCGGCCGGAGTTCGCGCTGGCCGAGTGGCCGCCGCGCGGCGCCGAGGAGGCCGATGTGGCGGAGCTGTACGCGGCCCTGGCTGCCGACGGACTTCCCTACGGCCCGGCGTTCCAGGGGCTCACCGCCGCCTGGCGGCGCGGTGACGAACTGTTCGCCGACGTCGAGCTGCCCGAGCGGTCCCAGGCCGCCGAATTCGGTTTGCACCCGGCGCTGCTGGACTCCGCGCTGCATGCGCTCGGCCTGGCCGGTGACGACCAGGGCCAGGGGCGGCTGCCGTTCGCCTGGAGCGGGGTGTCGCTGTACGCGAGCGGCGCGGCCACGCTGCGGGTCCGGCTGGAGCTGCGGGGTGCCGCGGATGTGAGACTGGAGATCGCGGACGCCACCGGCGCGCCGGTGGCCGCCGTGGAGTCGCTCGCACTGCGCGCGATCTCGGCCGAGCAGGTGCGGGCTGCACGGACGGCATTCCACGAGTCGTTGTTCCGGCTTGAATGGGTCGAGCAGCCCGCCGCCGACGCGGGTGCGCGGGACGGTGCCCGGTGGGCAGTGCTCGGATCCGACCGCCTGGGGCTCGGGGCCCCTGCGTACACGGACCTCGCGGCGCTGACCGACGCGGTCGTATCCGGCGCGGAACTTCCGGAACTTGTCTTCCTGTCGCCTGACGCGCAGGACGACCGGGACGCGGCCGGTGCGGCGCACCGGGCCACTGCCGAGGCGCTCGCCCTCGTCCAGGAGTGGCTGGCCGACGAGCGGTTCGCCGCCTCCCGTCTGGTGCTGGCCTCCTCACCGGCCGACCTCGCGCAGGCTGCCGTCTGGGGCCTGCTGCGTTCGGCGCAGGCCGAGAACCCGGATCGCTTCGTCCTGCTCGACATCGACGATCAGGACGCCTCCCGTGCGGCCCTTCCGGCCGCGCTGGCCTCCGGCGAGGAGCAACTGGCCGTTCACGCGGGTGTCATACGGACCCCGCGGCTGGCCAGGGTGCCGGTCGCCGACGGTGCCGAGGCCGCTGTGTGGGATCCGGAGGGCACGGTGCTGGTCACCGGTGCCAGTGGTCAGCTGGGTGGTCTGTTCTCCCGTTACCTGGT
>NZ_JBEOVN010000425.1:0-1472 GCF_040295565.1 Streptomyces sp. NPDC002785
CGAGAGGTCTACCGCCACCTCACCAGCGCATTCACCGGCGCACCCGGGCCGTCTCCTGCAGCTTGACGATCTATAGAAGCTTCAGAGTCAAGCTAGGGCCTGTCTGACAAAGGATCACCTGGCGGGCTCGCGGAGCCAGAGAATCAAGGAAGCCAGGACAACTCCGGCACGGTAGCGGTCGGCGAGCTTGTCGAACCGGGTCGCGATCGCGCGGAACTGCTTGAGACGGGCAAAGCATCGTTCGACTACGTTGCGGTCGCGGAAGACGACCTTGTCGAAGGTGGGTGGTCTGCCGCCGAGGGTCCCGCGTCGTCGGCGGTTGGCCGCCTGGTCGCGGCGCTCGGGGATCGTGGCGACGATGCTCCGGCGCCGCAGCAAGCGGCGGATCGCCCTGCTGGAGTACGCCTTGTCGCCCAGCACGCGCTCGGGTGTCGTGCGCGGGCGGCCCCTTGAGGCGCGCGGGACGCAGATCCCATCGAGGACCTGGCCGAACGCGGTGGCGTCATTGACGTTGCCGGGCGTGAGCACGATCGACATGGGCAGGCCCCGGCCGTCGACGGCGAGGTGGACTTTGGTGGTCAGCCCGCCTCGGGACCGGCCGAGGGCCTGGCGCGCCTGCGAGCGGCCCGGATCTTCCAGTTCGTCCCCGTGTGCATCCCCTTTTCACGGGCGCCGGCCGCGTGCTGGTGGGCCCGGTTGACGGTGAAGTCGACCGAGACGGTCCATTCCACCCGGCCCACCGCGTCATCACGGACTTGGAGGTGCTCCAGTAGGTTCGCCCACGTCCCGTCCGCCTCCCAGCGGGCGAACCGCTCGTAGACGGTCTGCCACGGCCCGTACCGCTCGGGGAGATCGCGCCAGGGCGCCCCGGTCCGCAGCCGCCACAGAACACCGTTGACCACCTGACGGTGATCACGCCACGGACGGCCACGCCCGTCCACCTGCGGCAGCAGCGGCTCTATCCGCTCCCACGCCGTATCCGTCAACTCACCTCGACCTGCCACAAGATCAATGATCGGAGTGCTCGTGATCGGACTCGCACGCGGGGTCCGCCACGAACCGGCTCAGCCGGTAGGTGGTCGGTAGCGCCAGGCGGCCGCACAGCGTGTCGATCCGGATCACCGAGCCGTCGATTCGTGCCTCCCGAAGACGGCGCAGGTGCGCGCGCAACTCCGCCTTGTCCCGAGTCTCAAAAAAACACTTCCCACCGCCCCACGTCCGGTGCAGTGCGAGCAGCAAGCCGCTGCCTCTCGGCCTCTTGTCGCCGCCTTCTTTTCCCCTGTCCTGGCACCGGCACAGAATCGCTGGCCAGCGTCAGGACGGCAAGGCAATTGGACCGAGCACCACATCCTCGGCGGGTGGTCATTTGTCAGACAGGCCCTAGTAGGGCTTTGTTAGGTACCCCGGATAATCAAGCAGGAGTAGGGTTGTGATCTTCTTTCAGGTGTGACTCCTGAGGAGATGGAAGAGGT
>NZ_JBEOVN010000426.1:0-1467 GCF_040295565.1 Streptomyces sp. NPDC002785
GAGTGAATCCTTGCGGTCCGACGCCAACATCGCGGGACCGATGGCCGATCCGGTCCCCGGTCCCCGAACCGAATCGGCGGGGGAGGGTGTTTCGCCGTCACCACCCGTCGCGGCCATCCGGACGCGCAGGCTGGAGGCGCCGCTGGCGTGGAGTGACACTCCGGCCCAGGCGAACGGCAGCCGGCCCTGGGTCTCGGTACCCCCAAGGCCGCCGAGACCCAGCGCATGCAGCGCGGAGTCCAGCAGCGCCGGGTGCAGACCGAACTCGGCGGCCCGCGCGTCCTCGGGCAGCAGCACCTCGGCGAAGATCTCGCCGTCGCGCCGCCATGCCCTGCGCAGGCCCTGGAAAGCGGCGCCGTACGCGAAGCCGACGTCCAGCAGGTGCGCGTACCGGTCCTCGACCGGAACCTCGACCGCGCCCGCCGGAGGCCAGGCGCTCAGCTCGAACATCGGCTCCGACGTGGCGGCAGAGGCAGCCAGCACGCCGCTGGCGTGCCGGGTCCACGGCTCCTCGGCCGCAAGGTTCTCCGGACGGGAGTGGAAGGCCAGCGGGCGTCGGCCGGATTCGTCGGCCGCGCCGACCCACAGTCGCAGCTGGATGCCGCCCTGCTCCGGCAGCACCAGCGGAGCCTCCAGCGTCAGCTCTTCGAGGTGCTCGCAGCCGACCTGGTCACCGGCCCGGATGGCCAGTTCCACGAAGGCCGTGCCCGGCAGCAGGACCGTGTCCATGATGGTGTGGTCCGCCAGCCACGGGTGCGTGGACAGCGCCAGCCGACTGGTGAAGAGCACCCCGTCGTCGTTGGGCAGCTCCGCGCTCGCCCCGAGCAGCGGGTGCCCGGTCCGGGCGAGTCCCACGGCCGCGACATCACCGAGGTACAGCGAGGACACCTTCGGCCAGTATCGCTGGCGCTGGAAGGGATACGTGGGCAGCTCGGTCCGCGCGGCGCCTGTCCCCGCGTAGTACTCCGCCCAGTCCACCTTCACGCCACGCACATGCGCCCGCGCCAGCGCGCCGACCAGCGACTCCGCCTCACCGCGCCCCTTGCGCAGCGCGGCGGCGAACACCGTGTCCTCGCCGGTGGCGCATTCCTGCGCCATGGCGGTCAGCACCCCGTCGGGACCGATCTCGATGAAGGTGGTGACGCCCTGGTCCTCCAGTGTGCGGATGCCGTCGAGGAAGCGGACGGCCTCGCGGACGTGCCGGACCCAGAAATCGGGGCTGGCGATCTCCTCGGTAGAGACCAGCGCACCGGTCAGGTTGGACACGATCGGAATGCGCGGAGCCTCGTACGACAGACCCTCCGCGACCTCGCGGAATGCCTCCAACATGCCATCCATGCGGGGCGAGTGAAACGCATGACTGACCGTCAGGCGCTTCGTCTTGCGGCCTTGCGCTTCGAAGCCGGCCGCGATCGCAACGGCTGCGTCCTCATCCCCCGCGATCACCACAGACTGCGGACCGTTGAG
>NZ_JBEOVN010000427.1:0-1453 GCF_040295565.1 Streptomyces sp. NPDC002785
ACCGCTGACGAGATCGGGCGGATTACGGCGCAGGTTGCGGGCGGTGCGGCGAACATCGCCGACATCTACCCGCTGGCGCCACTGCAGGAGGGCATCTTCTTCCACCACCTGATGGGTGGCGACGACAGTGACGGCGGCACGGATGTGTACGTCCTGCCGACGGTCCTGGGCTTTGACTCCCGGGAGCGGCTGGATCAGTTCCTGACCGTGCTGCAGAAGGTCGTGGACCGTCACGACACGCTGCGTACGGGCTTCGCGTGGGAGGGCCTGCGCGAGCCGGTGCAGGTGGTGGTGCGCCATGCGCAGATCCCCGTGCGAGAGGTCGACCTGGGGGAGACCGGAGGCGCGGGCGCGGTCGACCGGCTGCTGTCCGCGTGTGCCCCCTCGATGGACATCAGGCAGGCCCCTCTCCTGCGCGCCACCGCTGCGGCGGAGCCGGGCAGCGACCGGTGGCTCGTGGTCATGCAGACCCACCACCTCGTACAGGACCACACGGCGATGGGCGTCCTTTTCGGTGAGGTCCGTGCCCTCCTTCAGAGCGAAGTGGACCTGCCGGCGCCGGTGCCGTTCCGTGAGTTCGTCGCGCAGGCACGGCTGGGCGTCTCCCGCGAGGAGCACGAGCGGTTCTTCGGCGAGCTGCTCAGCGGTGTCACCGAGCCCACGGCGCCGTACGGCCTCCTGGACGTGCGGGGCGACGGGTCGGATGTGGCCGAGTCGGCGATGACGCTGGATGCGGGCCTTGCTGCCAGGCTTCGGGCACAGGCACGCCGCCTGGGTGTGAGCCCGGCGACGTTGTTCCATGTCATCTGGGGCCGGGTCACCGCTGTGACCTCCGGGCAGGACGACATCGTCTTCGGCAGCGTCATGTTCGGTCGTATGCAGGCCGGAACCGAAGCGGACCGTACGCCGGGTCTGTTCATCAACACGCTTCCCGTGCGCATCCCGACGGGGCGCATCGCGGTGACGGACGCCGTCCGTGCCATGCAGAAGCAACTGGCCGACCTCCTCGTCCACGAGCACGCGCCGCTGACACTGGCGAAGCAGGCCGCTGGCCTCGCCGGGGAATCACCGCTGTTCACCTCGCTGCTCAACTACCGGCAGAACGCCAATGCCGCCGAGCGAGCCGACAGGTCGATCGAAGAGCTCAACGTCGGTTTTGAGGGCGTGCAATTGCTCTCGGCCCGTGAGCGGACGAATTATCCGTTGACGGTGTCGGTGGATGACACGGGTGTTGGTTTTGGGTTGACGGTTCAGGCGGCTGTGCCGATTGATGCGGGTTCGGTGTGTGGTCTGGTCGAGGCCGCGGCCGGGGGTGTGGTGGCCGCGTTGGAGGACGAGGCGGCTGGGTGTGCGCTGGACCGGGTGCGGGTTCTGGGTGAGGTGGAGCGGGGGCGGGTTCTGCGGGAGTGGAATGCGACTGCGTGTGAGGTGTCGGATGCGACGCTGACGGAGT
>NZ_JBEOVN010000428.1:0-1451 GCF_040295565.1 Streptomyces sp. NPDC002785
TAAAGAACTTCCCAATAGGGATGTCAAGCCGCCAGCGTGACTGATGGTGCGGGCTGGTAGCACGCTCCGTCGCGGAGCATGGCCCAGAGGACGTTGGCCCGACGGCGTGCGAGAGAGAGCACTGCTTGCTTGTGGCCCTTCCCCTCGTCTCGCTTGCGTTGGTAGTACGTCCGCGACGCGGGGCATGTCCTGATGCTGGCCATGGAGGAGAGGTAGAAGGCTCGTAGAAGGCCGCGGTGGTAGCGGCGGGGGCGGCGCATATTGCCGCTGACGCGCCCGGAATCTCGTGGCACGGGGGCCAGGCCGGCGAAGCCGGCCAGGCGGTCTGGTGAGCCGAACGCGTCCATGGCGCCGCCGGTCGCGGCGATGAATTCGGCGCCGAGCAGGGCGCCCATGCCGGGCAGGCTGCGGATTACCTCGGCGTGGGGATGTTCGCGGAACCGTGCCTCGATGAGTGCGTCGAGCTCGGCGATCTCCTCGTCGAGGGTGATGACCCCCTTGGCGAGACGGGCCACCATGGCGGCGGCCAGTTTCTCGCCGGGCAGGGACGTCTGCTGGCTAACGGCAGCTTCAAGGGCTGCGGCAGCGATGGCGGCGGGGTTCTTGACCTTGCGGTTTCTCAGCCAGGTCTCGATGCGCTTGGCGCCGCTGCGGCGGAGTGCGGCCGGGGTCTGGTAGCCGGTCAGCAGCATGACCGGGCCCCTGTTCGTCAGCGCAAGGGTCCGTTCCAACGTCGGGAAGAACTCGAGAAGTTGAGCTCGGAGCCGGTTGATCTGCCGGGTGCGGTCGCAGACGAGGTCGGTGCGGCGTCCGGTCAGGGTGCGCAGGTCGACGGCGATCTCGTCGCCGGGCCGCAGCAGGCCGAGGTCGTTGCGCATCCGGGCCTGGTCGGCGATGACGAAGGCGTCCTTCGCATCGGTTTTGCCCTGGCCGCGGTAGCCGGCGGATGCCTGGTGGACCGCCAGGCCGGTGAGGTAGGCCATCGGCTGGCCGTGGCCCAGGAGCAACCCGATCAGCAGGGCCGCGCCGCCGTGGTTGATGTCCACCGCCCACAGGAGATCCTCGGAGAGCGCGAGTACATCGCCGATCAGCTCCAGCAGGACCTTCTCGTCGTTCAGGACCCGGCGTGACAGGAGGCGTTTGCCCTGGGCGTCGATCACCACGCAGTGGTGATGTTCTTTGCCGATGTCCACTCCGGCCCATATCTGGGGCACGGCCACCTCCGCCAGCTCGTCGTCTCACATTGGTCCCAGCAGACGACCTCGCCGGCGTTGTCCTACGAAGCGATCAAGTCGCGTATCCCAATTAGCGGTCGAGTCGTCGCGGGGCTCCGGGCGGCCAAGTTCTTTGAGCCATCAAGCGGCGACAAGCTCACAGCCATACCCGGAACCCCTGGGCTTCCCCGATCCTACGAATGATCAGATCCGACCCGCTTGAAAGGTAGGACAAGC
>NZ_JBEOVN010000429.1:0-1448 GCF_040295565.1 Streptomyces sp. NPDC002785
TAGGGCTTTGTTAGGTACCCCGGATAATCAAGCAGGAGTAGGGTTGTGATCTTCTTTCAGGTGTGACTCCTGAGGAGATGGAAGAGGTCCGTCCGCGCCTGGAGGCGTTCGCGGCTCAGATGCTCGGCTCGCTTGCCCGGCGGGACCAGCGGGCCAAGGGCGAGTTGTACGTACGCGGGCTGATGCTGGACGGCAAGCGCAAGTCCATGCAGCCCATGGCCGAGCGTCTGGGTGTGGACCACCAGCAGCTCCAGCAGTTCGTATCCTCCTCCACCTGGGACTACGTCAAGGTCCGTGAGCGGCTGGCCCGTTGGGCTGCGGCGCACATCTCACCCGAGGCGTATGCCATCGACGATGTCGGCTTTCCCAAGGACGGCTACGACTCGCCGGGGGTGGCGCGGATGTACTGCGGCGCGCTGGGCAAGCGCGGCAACTGCCAGATCGGCGTCAGTGTGAACCTGGTGTCCGACCGCGCGTCCTCGGCCGTCGACTGGCGCTTGTTCCTGCCCGAGAGCTGGGACGACACCAAGCACAGTGAGGACGCGCTGCTGTCCGAGACAATCCGCCGGCGCCGCGTCAAGGCCGGCATCCCCGACGCGGCACGGCACCGGGAGAAGTGGCGCCTGGCCCTGGACATGCTCGACGAGGTCCGCGAAGACTGGGAGCTGCCAGACCTGCCGGTCGTCGCCGACGCCGGATACGGCGACGCCACGGGCTTTCGCGAGGGCCTGACCGAGCGCGGCCTGACCTACGCGGTCGCGGTCAAAGCCACCACGACCGCACACCCCGGCGACGCCACGCCCGAGCGCCCGCCGTACTCCGGGCAGGGCCGCCCTCCCATGTCCGCCTACCCCCAGCCGCACACCACCCTGCGCGCGCTGACCCTGGCAGCCGGACAAGCGGCCACCCGCACCGTCACCTGGCGCCAGGGCAGCAAGGCCACCAAACGCAACCCGAACGCCGACATGCGCTCACAGTTCCTGTCCCTGCGGGTCCGCCCTGCCAACCGGTCCATCCGCCGCGCCGCCGACGGCGCGCTGCCCGAATGCTGGCTGCTCGTCGAGTGGCCACCCGACTCCGCCGAGCCGACCGACTACTGGCTCTCGACACTGCCCGCCGACACCCCACTGCGCGAGCTGGTCCGAATCGCCAAGATCCGATGGCGAGTTGAGCACGACTACCGCGAGCTCAAGGACGGTCTGGGACTGGACCACTTCGAGGGCCGCAACTACCTCGGCTGGCACCGCCACGTCACCCTCGCTTCCCTCGCCCAGGCCTTCTGCACCCTGCTGCGGCTCGACCCAAAAGCCCCTGCGCCGGCCTGACCCTCTACGCGGTCCTCCGCGAACTCCAGACCCTCCTGGCCACCTGGACCGGCGCCTGCTCGATATGCGGCCAACCCGCACCCAAACCAGAACCACACCACAGGACCTAACAAAGCCCTACTA
>NZ_JBEOVN010000430.1:0-1448 GCF_040295565.1 Streptomyces sp. NPDC002785
ATGCGTTTGTCTCGTTTCGGTTTGGTGGCGCCAACGAGAGTGATGGCCGCGGTGGGTGGGTGCTCTGTAGTCCGGTGGGCGGCGCGTTTGAGGGGCCAGCTGGCGATTTTGTGTTTGATGACGCGGGGGTTGGTCCGGTGGCGTCTCGGTGGCAGGAGGCGTTCGAGGAGTTCAGCGTGGGTTGCTTTGACCGCGCGAGCGAGTCTGCTGGGGGGAAAATGCCGCCTGGTCGGTGACCTGGCGGCGCACGACGCGCAATGAGCGGGTGAAGGAGATCCGGTCGGGGTCCTGGTCGGCTTGTTGTGCGGCTTGGTGCATCAGGTGTCGGATGGCGTGGTGGACGAGCAGGAATCCGTAGAGTTCCTGCTCGGCTCCGTCAGGGTGTTGCGAACGCAGTACCAGGTGAGGACCGCCGAGGTGGGTCTTGATTTCGTCGAGGGTGGACTCGAACTCCCATCGCTGGGCGTAGAGGGCGGCCAGTTCCGTGGCTGGGGCCTTGTCCGGGGCGAGGATCGTGGTGATGAGCCGGTAGACGCCCTCGTGGCCGGCGATGGTGTACTCCACCGCGCGGACCGGCACCCCGCGACGGGTGTGGTGGATGTCGCTCCGGTCGAAGATCTCGGTGAGGTAGGAACCGTCCGACAACTGCTCGATCACCGGCAGTACGCGGTCTTTGCGGACTCGCCACAGCAGGTCCGCCCCGGTTGCCGCGGCGTTGCGCCACAAATCCACGCCGTAGAAGCCACGGTCGGCCAGCAGCAGCATCCCCGGCCGCAGGGACACCAGGACCGCCCGGGCCAGAGTCTGCTCTCCGGCGCGCAGAGCTCCGACCGCAGCCTCGAAGATGGCGTGGGTGCCGCATTCCACCAGGCCGACCATGCGCAACTGCGGGCAGCCGACGCTCTGTTCACCCCGACCGGAGCGCGGCGGACGGCCGAACGCCTCCACGTTCGCCTTCGTATCGGGCAGGTCGAACGTGGTGCCGTCGATCACGGTCAGCCGCCAGCCGCGGTAGAAAGCGCCCTGAGTGTCCGCTGTGGCGACCGGACGGCACACCCGCGCGAACAGCTGCCGCAGAGGTGCCACACCCAACCGGGACCTGGCTTTCCAGATCGCAGCCGTACTCGGCACCACCCACGACGCACGCCAACGCCGCGCACCCTGCAAACCCGCGGTCAGCAGTCGGGCGACCTCCTCATAGCCCTGCCCCGAGAACAGACACATCGCCAACACGAAGTAGACCACCAGCCGGGCCGGCAACAGCCGGTTCCTCTGCTGGACCCTGCCCGTCTCCGCCAACACCTCGTCCACAAGCGACCGAGGAAACGCCTGCGTCAGCACGCCGACCGCGACCCGGTCCGACAGTCGCTCCCCAGATGACTTAAACTGACCCGCTCTTGCCACGCCAACAACAACGACCGGATTGCACCTAAGTTACCGGTATTGAG
>NZ_JBEOVN010000431.1:0-1414 GCF_040295565.1 Streptomyces sp. NPDC002785
CAAGCGGCGACAAGCTCACAGCCATACCCGGAACCCCTGGGCTTCCCCGATCCTACGAATGATCAGATCCGACCCGCTTGAAAGGTAGGACAAGCTATAACGGTCGCCGCATCCAGGAACGGCTCGGCTGGCTCAGCCCGATCGAGTTCGAGGAGAAGTACTACGCCGAACAGGCGACGGCCGAACCGCTGAATCTGAAAATCCGTCAACCCGCTCTGACCGGCTGACTAGCACCTCCCGCACACCGGGGGAACTTCAATCTCGATCAGAGATGAAGCTGGCACGGTCCGTCGCCGCCGGTTTCACCTGCGTCAGCCCGGCGTGGTCGTCGAGTTGCTCGGCGGCCCTGCATGACCGAAGTTGCAGACGCCATCCGGTACAGCTACAGCGTCGGCGCACCGATCCCGCCCCTCGGGTGTCAGAGATTCAGCCGGAAGTCTCCGGCGCGGCAATCAGGGTCTGGAGTATGTGTGTCAACCCTGGCAGCCAGCGGCAACTGGCCGCATCCCGCTCCCGCGCTCGGCGGAGTCAGGCGCCATTGCCTGGCATGAGGGGGCTCACCCAGGGCACCGACGCCTTCCCCGTGTTGGAGACCTTGCCCCCGGTCCAGCGGACTGAGATCGGAGCGGTTTCGTCGGGCGGGGTGACGAGCAGGGCCGCCGGTGTGACAGTGGTGGCGCCGGTAACCGCTGGATTGGTGTATGCCAGCGTCGACCAAGCGCTGTCTCCCGGGCTGAGCGTCACAGCCTGTTCCTGCTGATCGGTGGCTCGCTCGGGGTCCGGGGTGACGGCCTCACCGGCGGCGTTGACGAACGCCACGCCCGGGAAGCCGTACAGCGTGCAGGTGTGGCTGGATCCGTTGGTCAATACGATAGCGAAGCTTGACTGCCCGGCTCCGGGACGGTTGGGGCCGAGGGACGCCCTCACTTCGGAGGTATGGCAGCGTCTCACCGTCGGTACGGTCGGCGATGACACCGCCGTCCTCGTGCCGCCGGACGCGGTCGGTGTCGGCGTCGGCTCGCTGGAGGGACCGGAGGCGCCACTGTCGACGGACCCCGGGCCGGTTACGGACGACGTCGGGGACGTGGAGCCAGCCTCAGGCGGGCCGCCGTCCGGTGAGTGGCTCGTGCACCCGGTCAGAGCGGCACAACAGGCGAGCGCGACAAGGAGGGTTCTACGGTGCGTCACGTTGCTTCCTCAGGACGTTCGGTATTGGGTGCTACCGCGTGCGGCGGCCACTCCGCCCGCTCGTCGTGCGGCGGATCTGATGGCCCAGGGGTCCCGTGGCGGCCCCCCCGGCCGGGGGGGGGGGCCGGGGGGGCGGGGCGGCTGGCGGGGGGGGGGGGGGGGGGGGGGCCGGGGGGGGGGGGGGGGGGTGGGGGGGGGGGGGCCCCGGGGGGGGTTTGGGGGTAGG
>NZ_JBEOVN010000432.1:0-1361 GCF_040295565.1 Streptomyces sp. NPDC002785
CCTGGTCGAGCGAAGCCGAGAGCTCGGGGAAGGAGCGTCGTTGACTGACGACAACGCCGCAAGCGGAGTCGCAGGGCGTCGGGAGCCCGCTCCCTGTCGTGGGGGAGGCCGTTACGGGGAGACGGGCTCGCGGTCGTCCTGGGGGTCCTTGGCGAACTGCTCCAGAAAGGGTTCGACCGCCGCGCGCCAGCCCTCCGGCTGGTCGTAGTGGACGAGATGGCCGGCATCGGCCACTTCCGCGTACTGCCCGCGCGGCAGTACGCGGACCATCTCCTGGGCCTCCGCCCGGCCCAGCTCGCCGTCGAGGCCGCGGAGCACCAGGGTCGGGCACCGGACCTGTGCCAGCTCCTCCCAGTGCGCCTCGAACACCCAGGTCGCACGGGACTGGAGCATCTGGCGGCGGGAGAAGACGGGGCGCCAGCCGTCGGCCCGCTCGGCCATCACCTCGGCGAAGAATTCACCGCGGGCCGGGTGCGGCCGCTCCAACCAGAGGTCGTCCTCGCCGAACCACTTCCGGACGTCGGAGAGCGTCGCGAACGGGACCGGCCAGGACTTGAACCAGTCCTCCCACTCCCGCTGCGAGGCTGCGCCGAGCGCGGAGGCCCGCATGTCGCAGATGACCAGTGCCCGGACGAGATCGGGGCGCTTCGCGGCGAGCTGCCAGGCGGTGAGCGCTCCCATCGAATGCCCGACAAGGGTGACGGGGGCGAGGCCGAGCTGTTCGATCGCCGCCTCGGCGTCGGCGACGTACACCTCACGGGTGTACGGCCCTTCGGCCGGCTTCTCACTCCGGCCGTGTCCTCGCTGGTCGAGGCCGACAGCGCGGTGCCGCTCGGCGAGCCAGCGGGTGGTCGTGGCCCAGTGCGAGGCCCGGCCCATCAAACCGTGGAGCAATAAGACCCCGGGGGCGCGATCGCCCTCCGTGCGCCCTTTGGGCGGGTCGGCGAACTCCCAGGCCGCGAGGCGTACGCCGTCGGTCCCGGTCACATCGATGCGCCGCACCATATGTTCTGGCACCCCCTTCTGGTCCTCGATCACCGCTTGATCACCGCTCGATCACCGTGTGATCGCATCACACCCAGACTATCGAACCTTTATTCGAAAACCGGGTTCCGGCATCCAACACCCCTCGTTCGAGTGACCGGGTCCAAGGATTGACGGCGGCCGTGGAGGGGAGATCTTCTTCGGGAGGCGGGCCACTCGGGGATGAGGGCCCGTGGGGAGCGACCTTGAGAGCTCGGGGCTCCAGGTCGCAACAGGGGAGGACCCTCGGCTCACCAGCCGGGGTGGGTCTGCTTTCCGGGCCACCCCTTCTTCCCGCCGTGTGCGCGCTCCCGGCCCTCGCCCCACGTGGCCACCGG
>NZ_JBEOVN010000433.1:0-1359 GCF_040295565.1 Streptomyces sp. NPDC002785
GAGCAGGGGAGACCCCATCTGCCTCAATCCTCCGCCTTGCAGCTGCACGCACCCAGCCCCGCTCCTTCTCCCACCCCCCATTTGCCGGTCGGTCTAATCCGGCCCCGTCCGTGGACCGGGGGAATCAAGCCCTTGGCCCCCCGGCTTCGACAGCCACCCGTCGATGCCGGCCAGGAGCTCCGTCCGTACCGTGGCCGGCGCTGCGGAGCCGCGTACCGACTGCCTGGCCAGTTCCGCCAGCTCCTCGTCCGTGAACGCGTGGTGGCGCCGTACGAGGTCGTACTGCGCGGCCAGCCGGGAGCCGAAGAGCAGCGGATCGTCCGCACCCAGCGCCATCGGCACCCCGGCTTCGAACAGATTGCGCAGGGGAACGTCGCCGGGCTTCTCGTAGACGCCCAGCGCCACGTTCGACGCCGGGCACACCTCGCAGGTCACCCCGCGCTCCGCCAGCCTGCGCAGCAGCCGCGGGTCCTCGGCGGCCCGTACGCCGTGCCCGATCCGGGCCGCGTCCAGATCGTCCAGGCAGTCCCGCACGCTCGAAGGGCCGGCCAGCTCGCCGCCGTGCGGGGCCGCCAGCAGACCGCCGTCGCGGGCGATGGCGAAGGCCCGGTCGAAATCCCGGGCCATCCCGCGGCGCTCGTCGTTGGAGAGCCCGAATCCGACGACGCCCCGGTCCACGTACCGCACCGCGAGCCGGGCCAGCGTCCGGGCGTCCAGGGGATGCTTCATCCGATTCGCCGCGATCACCACCCGGATCGGCAGACCGGTCTCGCGCGACGCGCCGTCCACCGCGTCCAGGATGATCTCGATCGCCGGGATCAGCCCGCCGAGCAGCGGGGCGTACGACGTGGGATCGACCTGGATCTCCAGCCAGCCGGAGCCGTCCGCGACGTCCTCCTGGGCCGTCTCGCGCACGAGCCGCTGGATGTCCTCGGGGGTCCTCAGGCAGGACCGGGCGATGTCGTAGAGCCGCTGGAAGCGGAACCATCCGCGCTCGTCCGTGGCGCGCAGCCTGGGCGGCTCGCCGCCGGTCAGGGCCTCCGGCAGATGCACGCCGTACTTGTCGGCGAGTTCGAGCAGGGTCGTGGGCCGCATCGACCCGGTGAAATGCAAGTGCAGGTGGGCCTTGGGCAACAGCCGGACGTCACGATCCATGTCCGATCACCTTCTGTAGCTGTTACGCTCCGCGCTGTGCCGAAAGGCGTCGGGCAGGGCTTGTCCGTCATGCGGCCAATAGTCGACCACATGAGAAGCCCCCTCTTGTAGGACTCCGTTGGGAAATCCGCAAAGCGGCGGTCTTGATCGCGGTTCAGGCGGCGAGTTCGAGGCGGGCCAGGTGAGAGGTCCTGGTTCCGCCGA
>NZ_JBEOVN010000434.1:0-1333 GCF_040295565.1 Streptomyces sp. NPDC002785
ACGGGGGTGGCCGCTGCCGTCGGCCGCGACCGTCTTCCCTGCCTCCGTTGTCAGTGGTGGCCCCTAGTGTCGGCTCACGAACACGATCAGAGACGACCAGGGGAGGCCGCCGCCGTGGAGTTCCGTATTGAGCGCAGCGCACTGACTGACGCCGTGGCCTGGGCGGCCCGGGTGCTGCCCACGCGCTCGCCCGTTCCTGTGCTGGGCGGGCTGCTGTTGGAGGCGGCCGACGGCCGGCTGCGCATCTCGGGCCTCGATTACGAGGCGTCCGCGCGCATCGAGGTGGAGGCGGAGACCGTACGGGCCGGAAGAGTGCTGGTCATGGGCCGTCGGCTGCTCGACGTCTGCCGGGTGCTGCCCGAGGGGGCGGTGGAGTGCGCGGTCGAGGGCTCACGGTTCTCGCTGACGAGTGACAGTGCCCGGTTCGGACTCTCGGTGCTGCCGTTCGACGACTATCCGGCGCTGCCGGCGCTGCCGGAGGTGCTCGGTGCGGTGGACGCGGAGGAATTCGCCGCGGCCGTCGCCCATGTGACGGTGGCGGCGGGCCGGGACGACACGTTGCCGATCCTGACCGGTATCCGGCTGGCGCTCGACGGCGACACGATGACGCTCGCCGCCACGGACCGCTACCGGTTCGCGGTGCGCACGCTCCTCTGGAAGCCCGGGAAGGACGGCGTCTCGGCCGATGTCGTGGTCTCCGCCCGCAGGCTGACCGAGATCGCCCGCTCCTTCGGCCGGGCCGGAATGGTCCAACTCGCTCTGGACGGCGGCTCGGTCGGTTTCGAACTGGCCGGGATGCGCACCACGGTGCGTCTGCTCGACGGCCGACTGCCGCGCCACGACAAGCTGTTCGCCATGGTGGCCGCTTTTTCTGCGGTGACGGACCGGGCGCCGCTGGTCGAGGCCGTCAAGCGCGTCGCCGTGGTCGCGGAGGGCGGCAGCCCGCTCCAACTGACTTTCTCCGGTGACTCCTTGCTGCTGCAGGCGGGTTACGAGGACGACGTCGCCTCCCAACGTCTGCCTGCAGTGCTCGATGGCACCGACGAGCTGACGGTCGCCTTCAACCCCTCATACCTGATGGACGCCCTGGCCTCGTTCGACGCACCTGTGGTCCGGTTCGACCTGATGGGCCCCGGCCAGCGCGCGATGGTCACCGGCCGGGCGTCGGCGGAGGACGAGGCGCAGGACGCATCGCACCCCGCTCACCAGCATCTGCTGATGTCGGCCAAGCCGCTGGTCTAGGTGTACTCGGCCGACACGTTGGTGACACACATCCGTCGGTAGTTGATCAAGGGAGGACCTCCGGGCGTAGTGGAGATTGGCGTCTTCACTC
>NZ_JBEOVN010000435.1:0-1331 GCF_040295565.1 Streptomyces sp. NPDC002785
TGAGGCGGACGGGGAGTGGTGGATTGCTGGTCATGGCTCCACGTTGCCGTTTGGTGGCGTAGCGTGACCAGGGGTGACGCGCCGTCGCGGGCTGGCTGTACGTGGCGTGCGTCCGGCTTGTACGTACGTGGGACAGGCGGTGGCGATGACGCAGGACGAGACGGGTACGGGGACGGGGACGGATGGCGGTTCCGATTCCGGGCAGCGGCCGGAGGACGAACCGGGTTCGGGTGTGATGACCGCGTTCGGGCGGCAGTTGAAGCTGCTACGGATGCGGGCGGGGCTGGACCGGGCGGAGTTCGGGAAGCGGGTGGGGTACGCGGCGCAGTCCGTTGCGTCGTTCGAGCAGGGGCGGCGGATTCCCCAGCCCGCGTTCATCGACAAGGCGGACGCGGTGCTGGAGGCCGGGGGCTTGTTGCTGGCGTTGAAGGAGGAGGTTGTGCGTGCGCAGTATCCGCCGTTCTTCCGGGACATGGCGCGGCTGGAGGCGAAGGCCATGGCGCTGTCGGTGTATGGCGTTTATGCGATCCCCGGTCTGTTACAGACAGCCGAGTACGCGCGTGCTGTCTTCCAGATGCGGCGTCCGCTGCTCGACGATGATGCGATCGAGCGTGGGCTGTCGGGTCGGTTGGCGCGGCAAGAGATCTACGACCGGCACCCGGCGCCGTTGCTGAGCTTCATCATCGATGAGGAGGTGCTCCGGCGTCCCGTCGGCGGTCGGGCAGTCCTGTTTGGTCAGCTGGAACAGCTACTGCTCATCGGCCAGAAGCGTAACGTTGAGGTTCAGGTGATGCCGACCGATAGGGAGGACCACGGGGCGCTGGGCGGGCCGTTCACCCTCATTGACACAGCGCAGGGGCAGCGCATCGCTTACGCCGAAGCGCAAGGTGACAGCCGTCTGTACACGGGCCAAGCAAAGGTCCGCCAGCTCGAAGCCCGCTATGGGATCATCCGATCGCAGGCGCTCACTCCGCGTGAGTCTTCGGAGTTTGTTCAGAAACTATTGGGAGAGAAATGACCGTTCGACGCCCTGAACCGACTGCGCCAGAGTTGGAGTGGTTCAAGAGCAGTTACAGCACCGGCGATGGCGGCGAGTGCGTGGAGGTCGCCTGGCGCAAGAGCAGCCACAGCGGGGCTGAAGGCGGCGAGTGCGTGGAGGTTGCTGCCGCTGCCACGCACGTACACATCCGCGACTCGAAGCAGCTCAGCGGCCCCATGCTGACCGTTGGGCCAGGCGCGTGGGCCGGATTCATCGGCCTCGTCGCCGGCTGAGGTACACACCGCCAGGAGGGTCCCGCCACGCCGCACGGGCGTAACGGCGGGACCCTCCC
>NZ_JBEOVN010000436.1:0-1315 GCF_040295565.1 Streptomyces sp. NPDC002785
GAGATGGTGCCTTCGACGCCTGCGCGGATGTCGTAGCGCTTCTTCCACTCCTTGGTCCGCTGTTCCTCGCGGCGCTGAGCCAGAACTTCTTGCTGCGCTCGGGGCAGGAGGGTCAGGCTGCGCCCCCACTTGCCGTTGGTGGCCGTGGTGCACTTGGCCCGCAGTGGACAGGCTGCACAGTCGGTGATGGCGAAGTGGATACGGGCCAGTGGGGTTCCGCTGGCTTTGCGCTGGTTGGACCAGCTGATGCTGGTCGCGCCCTGGGGGCAGGTGACTTGTCGGCGCTCCCAGTCGACGGTGAAGGCGCTCTGCGCGAAGTGCTCCTTGCCCGACCGCTCATGGCAGGTGTCGAGGCCGACCGGTCCCAGCAGGTCGACGCCGTGCTCGTCGCGGGCGGTGACGATGTGGGCGGCGGTGACGTATCCGGCGTCCACGGCGTGTTCGCCGGGCAGCAACTCCCGTGCGGCCAGGCCCTGATGGATCCCTTCGGTCATCTCGGTATCGGTGACCGTGGCGTCGGTGGTGGCCACGTGGGTGATCAGGTGCGGGGCGTCGGGTTCGCAGGTCTCGCTGAGGTGGGTCTTGTAGCCGCACCAGCCCGAGCCGCGCTTGGTGCTATAGCGCGCGGCGGTGTCGTAGGGCGAGGACAGGCGGTCTCTGCCCGGCGGGAGGTTCTTGCCCTCCCGCCAGCGCACCCCCTCACCGTCGCGGTGGTACTGCTCACTCCAGGCCCGGCACAGGACCTCGACGGCAGGGATCTGCCGCAGCCACGCCGGCGCCTCGGGCGCGAAGGCGGCATCCAGGACCGTGAAGCCGTCCCGGCCGACCTGCTCGGCCCACTCCTTGCGCACGTTGTCACCCTTGGGGAAGCGGTAGGAGTCGATCCGGGCGCCGTACCGCTTGGCCCAGTCGGCGGTGATCAGCGCGGACAGCCACGCGGGAGCGGCTGCCGCCAGGGCCTCCAACGCCGCGCGGAGGGTCTCGCCGACGAACTCCATCCGGTTCAACGTCCGCACCGCCGCCAGGACATGGGTGGAATCGGTGCGCTGCCGGCCGCCCGCGCGCAGCAGCCCCAGGGCGGAGCACCTGGCCAGGACCAGGTCCAGCACCTTCTCCTCCAGGCCGTGCTTGATCAGCCGGGCGCGGAAGTCGCCGAGCACCGTGAAGTCGAACCCGGGATCCTCCAGCTCCAAGCCAAGCAGAAACTTCCAGTCCATACGGGCCCGCACCTGGTCGGCGGCCTGCCGGTCGGTGAGCCCCTCGGCATACTGCAG
Source organism: Streptomyces sp. NPDC002785 (assembly GCF_040295565.1). Lineage (NCBI taxonomy): Bacteria > Bacillati > Actinomycetota > Actinomycetes > Kitasatosporales > Streptomycetaceae > Streptomyces > Streptomyces sp. NPDC002785. The sequence continues at coordinate 1,275 of NZ_JBEOVN010000436.1, forward strand.
GACCGACACCAGCGCCAGCGCCCCAGGCGAAATCGCCGGCC
>NZ_JBEOVN010000437.1:0-1258 GCF_040295565.1 Streptomyces sp. NPDC002785
GCTAGTAGACTGTCGCGGCTAATTTCTGGGGTAGAGGTGGCGCAGTTTGATGCGTGCGTCGTGGGTGGTGAACTGCCAGTTCACCTGACGCTGGTCGGTGTTGGTGGCCTTCTGCCAGGCTGAGAGTTCGGTGTTGAGGAGGTCGAGGTCTTCGATCCGGCGGTCGAGGCATTGCCGGGTCAGCGCGGAGAGTTCGATCTCGGCGATGTTGAGCCATGACCCGTGCTTGGGCGTGTGGTGGATCTCGAGGCGTTGGGCCAGGGCGAAGGCTTCTTCTGGTTCGAATGCCTCGTACAGTGAGGCGATGCCGTGGGTGTTGAGGTTGTCCATCACCAGCACCACGGCCTCAGCGTCGGGGTAGTCCACACTCAGCAACTGCTTGACCTGGCCGGCCCAGTCGATCCGGGTCCGCTGGGACAGTGCCTGAACGCGACGCCACCCGCGCAGGGGTTCGACCCACACGAAGATCGAGCATGTGCCGCAGCGGATGTACTCGCTGTCCTGGCAGGCGTCGTGACCGGGGCGGGCCGGGAGCGGGTCGCGGGCATGGGCGAGGAGCTGGTAGGGCTTCTCGTCCATGCATACCACCGGACGTGCCGGGTCGTAGGGCCGGGCATAGACGGCCAGCACGTCTTCCATCCGGGCCGCGAACTCCGCGTTCGCTCGCGGTGGGATGGTCCAGCACTTCTTCAGATGAGGACGCAGTTCCGTTTTTTTAAGACCCGCCCGATGGTGGAGTGGTCCAGGTCGGGGATGTCCTCGGCCAGCGCGACGTGCTTCTCCAGCAGCCGCAGCGACCACCGGGTATGGCCCTGGGGTGGCTGTGAGCACGCCATCGCGATCAGCCGGGCTTCGACCTCGCCGGTCACCGGCGAGGGCACCGGCGGCAGCTCACGCTTCTTCCGCGCGATCGTGGCGTGCACATCGCCACCGGTCTCAGCGAAACGCTTGGCAACCAGCCGCAACGTCTCACCCGAGACCCCCACCCGGGCCGCGATCACCTCCTGCGAGCCGATCTCGCCCGCAGAGGTGTCGAGCGCGAGCAGCACCCGCGCCCGCCTTATCACCGAGGCCGGATGAACCCCCGTCGTGGTCACCCGGACCAACTCTTCACGCTCAGCCGCGGTCAGTACCACCGGCCTCTTCTTCTGCGAACCCATCACACCACCCCTGTCCGGCAGAACGGAAGAAGGATCTGCCAGACATCAGCTTCCCAACCAGACAACCCACAGCTAAGCAGCGACGCACTACTAGTGCC
>NZ_JBEOVN010000438.1:0-1229 GCF_040295565.1 Streptomyces sp. NPDC002785
AGACCATCGGACCGGCCCACCGACACCGCGCCACGCGTGGCCAGCCACAGCGGGGCGTCGAAGCCCACGTCGCCCAGCGCCTGCACCAACGCGGCGTTACCGAACAGTCCGGCCTCACCCGCATCGGCCAGCAGCGAGAACACGCCCGCCACCGCACCGTCACCGGCCTCCGCACGCAACCGCCCGGCCACCACCGCGCGGCCGGTATCCGCACCCAGCTCGACCAGCCGCGCTCCAGCGCCGCGCTCGGACAGCATCCGTACGACGTCCTCGGCCCACGGAGTTTCCCCGGCCGGAGCGACGACCAGCCACCGGCCGCTCGGCGTTCCGGCGGCGCGGTCACCCACCGGCTTCCAGGTGACGCGGTAGCGCCAACCGTCCACCGCCGAGCGCGCGCGCTGCTGCCGCCGCCATGCCGACAACGCCGGAAGCAATGCCTCCAACGCGCCTTCGCCGTCGACCTCCAGCGTGGCCGCCAGCGAGTCGAGGTCCTCCCGTTCCACTGCCTCCCAGAAGCGGGCGTCGACCGAGTTCCTGCCGCCTTCGGTGGCAGCGGAGCCGCCGGTCCGGATGTCCAGCCAGTAGCGCTGCCGCTGGAACGCGTACGTCGGCAGGTCCACCCGCCGCGCCCCGGTCCCGGCGAAGAATGCCTGCCAGTCCAGCGCGACTCCGCGCACCTGGAGCCCGGCGAGGGCTGCGGTCAGCGTCTCGGCCTCGGGACGGCCGCCACGCAGCACGGAAACGAAGACCGCGCCGCCTTCGACCAGACAGTCTTGCCCCATGGCCGAGAGCACCCCGTCGGGGCCCAGCTCGACAAAGGCGGTGACGCCCTGCGCTTCGAGAGTACGGATGCCGTCGAAGAAGCGAACGGCGTCGCGGACGTGCCGGACCCAGAAATCGGGGCTGGTGATCTCCTCGGCGGATACCAGCGCACCGGTCAGGTTGGACACGATCGGAATGCGCGGGGCCTCGTACGACAGCGTCTCCGCGACCTCGCGGAACGCCTCCAACATGCCATCCATACGGGGCGAGTGAAACGCATGACTGACCGTCAGGCGCTTCGTCTTACGGCCCTGTCGTTCGAAGGTCGCGGCGATCGCGACGGCCGCGTCCTCGTCACCCGCGATCACCACAGACGTCGGGCCGTTGAGCGCGGCAATGCTCACACCCTCGGTCAACAACGGCACAACCTCGTCCTCCGACGCCTGCACCGCGAACATCGCGCCACC
>NZ_JBEOVN010000439.1:0-1219 GCF_040295565.1 Streptomyces sp. NPDC002785
CGACGCGAACGGCATCATGCACGTCGCCGCCAAGGACCTCGGCACCGGCAAGGAGCAGAAGATGACCGTCACCGGCGGCTCCTCGCTGCCGAAGGACGAGGTCAACCGGATGCGTGAGGAGGCCGAGCAGTACGCGGAGGAGGACCACCGCCGTCGCGAGGCCGCCGAGTCCCGCAACCAGGGCGAGCAGCTCGTCTACCAGACGGAGAAGTTCCTCAAGGACAACGAGGACAAGGTCCCCGGTGATGTGAAGACGGAGGTGGAGACCGCGCTCACCGAGCTGAAGGAGAAGCTCAAGGGCGAGGACACCGCCGAGATCCGTACCGCCACCGAGAAGGTCGCGGCCGTCTCCCAGAAGCTGGGCCAGGCGATGTACGCCAACACCCAGGCCGATGGTGGCCCGCAGGGTGACCCGCAGCCGGGCGCCCAGCAGGCCAAGGCCGACGACGACGTCGTCGACGCCGAGATCGTGGACGACGAGAAGGACGCGAAGGGCGGTGCGGTGTGACCGAGGAGACTCCGGGCTTTGAGGAGAAGCCCGACGTCCCCTCCGGCGCCACCCCTGACGGAGCTGAGCCGAAGGACGCCGCTTCCTCTTCCAAGGAGGAGGCGTCCGCGGCCGGGGACGCAGCACAGACAGTCGGTCTGACGGCCGAGCTGGACCAGGCCCGCACCGCGCTCAACGAGCGGACGGGCGACCTCCAGCGGCTCCAGGCCGAGTACCAGAACTATCGTCGCCGCGTCGAGCGGGACCGGGCCACGGTCAAGGAGATCGCAGTCGCGGGTCTCCTGTCCGAGATACTGCCCGTGCTCGACGACGTGGGCCGGGCCCGTGAGCACGGCGAGCTCGTGGGCGGGTTCAAGTCGGTGGCCGAATCGCTGGAGACGGTCGTCGCCAAACTGGGCCTGCAGCAGTTCGGCAAGGAGGGCGAGCCCTTCGACCCGACGATCCACGAAGCCCTGATGCACTCGTACGCGCCGGATGTCACCGAGACGACCTGCGTGGCGATCCTGCAGCCGGGGTATCGGATCGGCGAGCGCACCATCCGCCCCGCGCGGGTGGCGGTGGCCGAACCCCAGCCGGGTGCGACACCGGCCGCAGCCAAGGAAGAGAAGGCAACCGACGAGGAGAGCGGTGGCACCGAGGAGGTCTGACATTCCGTCTGACCACCTCGCGGCCCACCGCCCGGCCATGCGACCGGCCAACGGGCGATCGGAA
>NZ_JBEOVN010000440.1:0-1178 GCF_040295565.1 Streptomyces sp. NPDC002785
CTAGTGTCTCGTGATCCCGTCAGCGTTACGTGATCTTGTGTGTCTCGTTGGTGCTGGCATGGAGCTTTCCGTGGAACAGGCCGCCGAGTTGCGGGAGTTGGCGAATAGCCGGAATGTGCCTGCGGACTTGGCCGCGCGGGCCCGGATCGTGCTGTGGTCGGGCGAGGGACGGCGGCGCAAGGACATTGCCGAGTTGCTCGGGGTGTCGCTGCCGACCGTGGACCGCTGGAAGACTCGTTATTCCCAGCGCGGGCTGGCCGGGCTGGAAGGCGATCGTCCCGGTGGGGCCCGGGAACAGGTACCGGCGCGGGTTCGGGCGCGGGTGATTGCTCTGACGCGCATGACACCGCCGGCCTGCACCGGGCTTTCGCACTGGTCGACGCGCGAGTTGGCGAAGTACCTGAAGCGGACCGAGAACATCACCGTGTCCTGGCATTACATCGCGCGGCTCTGGCGCGAGGAACAGCTGAAGCCGCACTGTCACGGCACCTTCAAGATTTCCAGGGACCCCGCGTTCGCGGAGAAAGTGGCCGACGTGGTCGGCCTCTACCTCGCCCCGCCCGGTGGCGCGGTCGTGCTCTCGATCGACGAGAAGACGCAGATCCAGGCGCTGGACCGCACCCAGCCGGTGCTGCCGGTCGCCTTCGCAGCCACCGAGAAGCGCACCCACGACTACGTACGGCACGGCACCACGAACCTGTTCGCCGCCCTCAACGTCGGCACCGGCGAAGTCATCGGCGAGTGCAAGCCGAGCCGGAACGGACAGGACTTCCTGGCCTTTCTGAAGAAAGCGGTGAAGCCGCATGCGGGAAAGGAGATCCACGTCGTCCTGGACAACCTCTCCACGCACACCACACCGGACGTGAAGGCATGGCTGGCCAAGAACTCCCACGTCCACTTTCACTTCACCCCCGTCGGATCTTCCTGGATAAATCAGATCGAGACCTGGTTCGGAATCCTGACCCGGCAGTCGATCCGCCGCGGCACCTTCGCCAGCGTCAACGTCCTGATCACACAGATCCGCCACTACATCGACTCCTGGAACTCCGAGGCCAGGCCCTTCACTTGGACCGCGACCGTCGGCGAGATCCTGGCGAAGGTCCGCCTCATCCAGACCAACATCAAGAAGCTCGTCGCAAACAACTCAAAGTGATGGAAACAGCATCACGAGACACTAG
>NZ_JBEOVN010000441.1:0-1167 GCF_040295565.1 Streptomyces sp. NPDC002785
GAGGAACTTGTACGCACGAATCATCCAGCCCACCCCCCTTCGGTCAGTCCGATCAACATAGCTGGCACCACTGACAACGCAGAGCACTCCGGCGCCCCGCGCCTCCGGTCCGAGGATCGCATTCCCGCCCGGCCTGAAGGCCGGGATTCCCTGCGAAGATCAGGGATGGCGGCGACCAGGGCCGATGCGTCCGTGCCTCATCCGCTCGTACCTGGCTGCCCTCGATCGCCCGCCGCACCGTCGTGGACAGCCTTCATCGCGCCGCGGCTCGACCCAAGAGGTCAAGTCTCAGTGGGTTGCCCTGGCCCTCGCCGCGATGGCCTGGTCGGCGCGGCCTGCCTGATCCTGTGCGGACGACGGCCGAACGCGGCTGAGCCGGTTGGATACGGGACCCGAATTACCCGCCGGCGCTGGGTACTTGGGCCCTGCGGCCCGCCGCCGACGAGCCCGCAAGGGTAGTGATCAGGTGGCTGTGAGAGACTGCTGGTAGTCAACGGGGCCGGGACCCGTCCCGGATGTGTGGCCCAATGACAGTGCCCGCCACTCGGGCTCGTCCGTACTCTGTTCGATCAAGGAACCGATGATGATACGCCGAGTGGAGAATCCATGATCAACGTTCGTCTTTCCACGACGATGGGCGACATCGTGCTCGCGCTTGACGATGTCAAAGCGCCCTTGTCGGTCGCGAACTTTATGAGTTACCTCAACAGCGGCCATTACAAGGGGACGATCTTCCACCGGGTGATCAGCGGATTCATGATCCAGACCGGTGGGTTCGACACCAACATGCGCATGAAGCCCGCTCCCCAGAAGGTGCAGAACGAGGCGCGCAACGGGCTCAAGAACGTCAAGTACAGCGTAGCCATGGCCCGGACCTCCGACCCGCACTCGGCCAGCGCGCAGTTCTTCATCAACACGGTCGACAACGCCTTCCTGGACTACCCGGGGCAGGACGGCTGGGGCTACGCGGTCTTCGGCGAGGTCGTGCAGGGGCACGAGGTCGTCGACAAGATCGGGCAGGTCCCGACGGGCGCGCAGGACGTGCCCCGTGAGAAGGTCGTGATCGACTCCGCCGAGGTCGTGACCGGCGGGGAATGACCGTCTGCTGACCTCCTGGGTTCCAACGCCTGAGCCCGCCGTCGGCCCGTGACGCGTGCTGCACGCCTG
>NZ_JBEOVN010000442.1:0-1157 GCF_040295565.1 Streptomyces sp. NPDC002785
GTAATCCGCCCGATCTCGTCAGCGGTCAGCTCCACCAACGGCAGCATCTGCGGCGTGATCACCTCCGCACCGGCCGGAATCAAGTTCTCCGGCACCGCCACTGTGGCAGGACCCTCCGCGCCTACGGCGGCAGCGAGTCCTGCCGCCGTCGGAGCTGCGAACAGTGCTCGCACGCTCACCGGCAGGCCCAACTCACGCAAATGGACGACGAGTTTGACCGCCATGAGCGAGTGACCGCCGAGCTCGAAGAAGTTGTCGTCGACACCGACGAACGGCAGATCCAGCATCTCGGCGAACACCGCACACAGGATCTCCTCCTGCACGGATGACGGTCCGCGCCCCAGGGCGGGCTGTCCGTGCTCGGAAGCCGCTGCCGTGCTCGACGCCGGCTCCCCACGTTCTCCCTGTTCCCCGTGCGCCCCGGAGATGAGCTCCAGGCTGCCGTCCACACGCCAGCGCACCACATCCCCCGTGCGGTACATGCGCTCACCCGCAGCCCCGAACGGGCACGCCACCATGCGCTCCGCGGTCGGCTCCGGACAATCGGGGCAGCCCTGCTGGTCCTCCGATGCGCCCGCGACATACAGGTCGCCCGCGACACCGACAGGAACCGGCTGAAGCGCCGCACCCAGTACGAACACCCGGAATCCGGCGTCCGCGCCGCTCCCGGGGACGGAGCCCCGAGCGGGCAGCGCATGTGCCGGTATCCCGCGCGCGGATTTGCTCCAGTCGGACAGGATCCGCTCGCGCTCGGTCGCGCCGAGGATCTCTATACGGCTCACCGGCTGCTGCGGGTCGGTGCCGACTTCCTCCAGTACACGGACGAACCGCTCGACGAGCTCCACGACCGTGTCCCTGTCGAACAGGTCCGTGGCGTAGACGACCGTGCCCGCCAACCCGGCCGGCCGGGCCGAGGCGTCGAACCGCTCCCTGACATTCATGTCGAGGTCGAACTTGGCGGGTGCCTGCCCGCCGGGCACCACTTCTGCGTCGGTTCCGGGAAGCGTCACGACGGCGTCCGCGTGGTTGTCCAGTCCGAGCATGATCTGGAAGAGGGGGTGCCGTGCCATGGAGCGGGTGGGTGCGAGGTCTTCGACGAGACGCTCGAACGGCACGTCCTGATGCGCATACGCGCCCAGACCCGCCTCCCGGACCCG
>NZ_JBEOVN010000443.1:0-1154 GCF_040295565.1 Streptomyces sp. NPDC002785
GCGTGCGGGGTTGTGGCGGGGCGGGCTCCGTCGTCGGTGCAGGAGGAGATCCTGTGTGCGGTGTTCGCTGAGGTGTTGGGTGTGCCGCGGGTCGGAGTGGATGACAACTTCTTCGAGCTGGGTGGGCATTCGCTGCTGGCGGTGTCGTTGGTGGAGCGGTTGCGGGCTCGTGGTGTGCCGGTGAGTGTGCGGGCGTTGTTCGCTTCGCCGACGGTGGCTGGTCTTGCGGCGGCGTCGGTGGGGCGTGATGCGGTGGTCGTGCCGGAGAACCTGATTCCGGCCGGTGCTGAGGTGATCACGCCGCAGATGCTGCCGTTGGTGGAGCTGACCGCTGACGAGATCGGGCGGATTACGGCGCAGGTTGCGGGCGGTGCGGCGAACATCGCCGACATCTACCCGCTGGCGCCACTGCAGGAGGGGCTGTTCTTCCACCACCTGGTCGGCGCGGAGGACGGTGTTGACGTCTACCTCCAGCAGACGGTCCTGCGGTTCGATTCCCGTGAGCGACTGGACCAGTTCCTGCACGCGCTCCGGGCGGTGGTGGACCGTCACGACATCCTGCGTACGGGCTTCGCGTGGGACGGCCTGCGTGAGCCGGTGCAAGTGGTGGTCCGCCATGCCGAGATACCGGTGAACGAGGTCGACCTCGATGCCACCGATCCCACCGACGCCATCGATTCCACTGAGGCCGAACGGGACGCGGTGCAGCGGCTGCTCGCCGCGTGCGCGCCGTCCATGGACATCGGCTGCGCCCCGCTCCTGCGGGCCACCGTCGCAGCGGAACCCGGCAGAGGCGAGTGGCTGATGGCGCTCCAGAACCACCACCTCGTCCTCGATCACACCACCATCGATGTGCTACTGGAAGAGGTCTGCGCGCTGCTCGCCGGGGAGGAAGAGAGCCTGCCGGCGCCGGTGCCGTTCCGGGAGTTCGTCGCGCAGGCACGGCTGGGCGTCTCCCGCGAGGAGCACGAGCGGTTCTTCGGCGAGCTGCTCAGCGGCATCGCCGAGCCGACAGCGCCGTACGACCTTTTCGACCTGCACGGAGACGGTGTCGGCATCGTCGAGTCGGCGGTCGCCCTGGATGCGGGGCTTGCCGTCCGGCTTCGGGAGCAGGCGCGCCGTCTGGGTGTGAGCCCGGCGACGTTGTTCCATGT
>NZ_JBEOVN010000444.1:0-1132 GCF_040295565.1 Streptomyces sp. NPDC002785
CGACCTGCGACAACGGCGCCCCGCTGGCCACCGTCGGACCCTGGAGCTCCAGCGATGGCGTCCACCCGGGCCGCGTCAAGGGCGGCGTGAAGGTCAAGAACGGCGTCGTGGGCAGCTTCCGAGTGATCGAGCGTCACCACGGCGGTGGCTTCGACAAGGGCGACTTCGGCGACGACTTCGGCGGCGACTACTGAGACCGGTGATCGAGCACCATCACGATGGCCGGTAATCGAACACCACTGAAAAGGCCGGTGACCGAGTCACTCGCCTGACGCAGAACCCCGGCCCGCCGGAATCGGGCCGGGGTTCCAGTCTGTACTGCCTCGCCATACTAGAGCCGGACGGCGAGGCGCTGCCAGCCCGGCTGGAGCAGTCGCGTCGTACGCGGCCTCCGAGCCTTTGGCAGGACCCGGCGACCGGGGCGACAGAACACGTGGCGCCGGCGCGGCAGACGCCGCCCACGTCCCGGCCGCCGGGGTCCCGGCCAGGCCCAGAGCCTGGTAACCGATGGCCCTGCCGGGCCAGCGATGGAATCCGAACAGAAAGGCTGACGCACGCACCAAGCCCCGCTCCTTCTCCCACCCCCCATTTGCCGGTCGGTCTTAGCCCATGCGGGCGTCGGGCACCGGCTCCAACTGCCACCACTGGCCGGGGGAGTCGGTGTCCTCCCACTGCTGGACGCGGGCACCGACCGCCGTGCTGCCGTCGGCCACTTCGAGGACGAGCCCGCTGATGAAGCTGACCAGCGTCACCAGCCCCGGCGCCTCCAGGTGCTGTTCGATCAGCCATTCCTGGGCGCCGTAGTTGTTGGCCCGCCACTGCTGGACCACGGCGCCGTTCTCGGTGGAGGCATTGGCGACGTCCAGACGCTTGCCGCTGTGGACATTGACCAGGTGGTACAGCGCGGCACCCTCGTGCACGGGCGTCAGCTCCCAGTGCTGGGCCGCCGAACCGCTCTCCTTACCCTGCTGCACCGGGGCACCGCCGCCCTTGGCGGAGCCGTACACTTCCAGCAGCAGCCCGCTGCCCACATTGCGCAGCCGGTAGTGGCCCGCTGCGACGACGGGCGCGGTGTCCCCGCTCATGTTCCGGTTCCTTCCTGGGTAGCAGACCGCCGCCCGGCTCGGCAGCC
>NZ_JBEOVN010000445.1:0-1108 GCF_040295565.1 Streptomyces sp. NPDC002785
TCGGCTAGGGCGCGTATCTGGTTGTGATCAATCTGTGGATTCGCCCCCGCGGCGAGGCCTGATCCGATAGATCAGGCTGTGTGACACGACAACAACTGACAGATTCGGAGTGGGAGTTCATCGGGCCGTACCTGCCGATCGGCGAGTACGGCCCGTACCCCGAGCGACTGCGCCAGCAGTTCGAGGGAGTGATCTGGCGGTTCAGGACGGGCGGGCAGTGGCGGGAGATGCCGAAGGAGTTCGGCGCCTGGTCGACCGTCTCCAACCGCTTCCGGCAGTGGCGGGACGCCGGCGTCTTCGAGGCCCTGCTGGAGGGCGTGATCGCGGAAGCCGCGAAGCGCGGCGAGGTGGACCTGTCCCTGGTCAGCGTCGACTCCACCACCGCCCGCGCTCACCACGACGCCGCCGGGATGCACCTTGACGAGGACGTCGTCACCGCCCTGGAGAAGGCCGCCGCCGAAGAGGAGAAGACCAGGTCAAAGGGGGCGACCACGAAGGACGAAACGGGCAGGACGCCGAAGCCGATCCCGAACGGGAAGAACGACGACGCATCCGGCGGCGGCACAAGGTCCGGCTGAAAGCCGCCCTGCTCGGACGCTCGAGGGGCGGGCAGACCAGCAAGATCCACGTCGCCGGCGACCGGAAGTGCCGCCCGCTGGCGTTTGTCCTGACCGCGGGGCAGGCCGCCGACAGCCCGCAGTTCATCCCCGTGCTCAAGAAAGTCCGGGTCCGCGGGCCCGTCGGCCGTCCCCGCACCTGCCCCGACGCGGTCGCCGGGGACAAGGCCTATTCGTCCCGCGGCAACCGGGCCTACCTGCACAGACGCGGCATCAAGGCGGTGATACCGGCAAAGAAGGACCAGGCCGCCAACCGGAAGAAGAAGGGCTCAAAGGGCGGCCGGCCCGTCAGTCACGACGCCGACCTCTACAAAGAACGGAACACCGTCGAGCGCCTCATCAACAAGCTCAAGGCCTGGCGGGGCATCGCCACCCGATATGACAAGACCCCGGACAGCTACCTCGCCGGCCTCCACCTACGCGCCTCGATGATCTGGATCAAAGACCTGGCCCGAGCCACCCCATTGATCACGACTCAATACGCGCCCTAG
>NZ_JBEOVN010000446.1:0-1102 GCF_040295565.1 Streptomyces sp. NPDC002785
GAGTCGCTGGTCGCGGTGTGTATGGACCGGTCGGCGGATCTGGTGGTGGCGTTGCTGGCGGTGCTGAAGGCCGGTGGTGCGTATGTGCCGGTCGACCCGGAGTACCCGGCCGAGCGTATTGCGTATGTGCTCGACGACGCGCAGCCGACGCTCATGGTCACCAATGATGCGGTTCAGTCCTCCGCGCCGTCGGTGCACGGCCTGGTCCGGGTCGTAGTGGACGACCCGCGGACGGTGGCCGAACTCGCGGGCTTGGACGCGTCGGTTGTGGAGGGTGTTGGGCTGTTGTCGTCGCATCCTGCGTATGTGATTTATACGTCGGGTTCGACGGGGCGTCCGAAGGGTGTGGTGGTTCCGCACGGGAATGTGGTGCGGTTGTTCGGTGGTACGGATGGCTGGTTCGGGTTTGGTTCGGGGGATGTGTGGGTGTGGTTCCATTCGTTCGCGTTTGATTTCTCGGTGTGGGAGTTGTGGGGTGCGTTGCTGCATGGTGGGCGCCTTGTGGTGGTGCCGCGTGGGGTGTCGCGTTCTCCGCATGAGTTCTTGGAGTTGTTGGTTCGGGAGCGTGTGACGGTTCTGAATCAGACGCCGTCGGCGTTCTACCAGTTGGCGGCGGCGGAGGGGCGTGAGCCGTTGCTGGGGGAGCGGCTGGCGTTGCGTTGGGTGGTGTTCGGTGGTGAGGCGCTGGATGTGCGTCGGCTGCGGGAGTGGTTTGTGCGGCGCGGGGCGACGGGTCCGGTGCTGGTGAATATGTATGGCATTACCGAGACGACGGTGCATGTGAGTTTTGCGGCGTTGGGCGGGGGTGTGGTCGCGGGTGATGCGGCGGAGGGCCTGATCGGTGTGGGGATCCCGAATCTGCGGGTCTTCGTGCTGGATGGGGCGCTGGAGCCGGTTCCGGTGGGTGTCGCGGGTGAGTTGTATGTCGTGGGTGGGCAGTTGGCCCGTGGATATCTGGGTCGTCCGGGGTTGTCGGCGGAGCGTTTTGTGGCGTGTCCGTTCGGGGTTGCGGGTGAGCGGATGTATCGGACCGGGGATGTGGTGCGTTGGCGTGGGGACGGGTCTTTGGAGTTTGTGGGGCGTGCGGATGATCAGGTGAAGG
>NZ_JBEOVN010000447.1:0-1094 GCF_040295565.1 Streptomyces sp. NPDC002785
TCCGGGGTGCGGTGTAGGTGGTGGCGAGTTCGGGTCGGTGGTGGTCTGGCGCGGGGAGGGCCTTGGTGTCGACCTTTCCGTTGGGTGTGAGGGGCAGTTGGTCGAGGGTGAGGTAGGTGCTCGGGATCATGTAGTCGGGCAGTTGCCGCTGGAGGTGGGTGCGGAGTTGGTGTGTGGTGGGTGTGTTGCCGGGAGTGGCGACGATGTAGGCGATGAGCTGTTTGTTGCCGGGTGTGTCTTCGCGGGTGGTGACGGCGGTGGTGTGGATGTGGGGGTGGGTGTTGAGGGCGGCTTCGATCTCGCCGAGTTCGATGCGGTAGCCGCGCAGCTTGATCTGGTTGTCGATCCGGCCGATGAACTCGAGGGTGCCGTCGGGCCGCCATTTGACCAGGTCCCCGGTGTGGTAGGTGCGAGGATCGGGGCGGGGCGGGGTGAGGGGGTTGGGGGTGAAGCGCTGCCGGGTGAGTTCGGGCCGGTTGTGGTAGTGCCGGGCCAGACAGATACCACCCAGCAGGGCGTGGCCGGGGATGCCGACGGGGGCGGGCTGGTTGTGGTGATCGACGATGTAGGCGGTGGTGTTCGTGATCGGCCGGCCCAGGGTGGTGGTGCCCCCGTGCGGATCAGGCTCCGTCGTCAGGCTCATCACGTTCGCCACGGAGCCCTCGGTCGCGCCGTACTCGTTGCTGATCGTCGTCCGCGTACTGCTGGTGCTCAGGAGCCGGGTGACGAGTTGGGGGGTGAGATTCTCGCCGCCGGCCACGATGGTGGTGATGTGATGGCGTGCACCGCGGGTCTCCAGGTGCGCGGCGAGGACTTCCAGATGGGAAGGGGTCGCCTTGAGGAAACTGATCGGGGTGTTGGTGCAGATCAGGTCGATCGCCGCGTCGAACGCCGTCTGATCCGGTGCGCTGACGGGGATGACGAGCTGCTGGCCCTGGATGAGGGGCAGGAACAGAGCCGTGATCGTCAGATCGAACGTCACCGACGAGTAAAGGACCGAGCCGATACCCCCGGGAACGCGAGCCGGGTAGTTCTGGTCGCACCAGTGCAGGTAGTTGACGACACCACGGTGTTCGAGAGCGACACCCTTGGGC
>NZ_JBEOVN010000448.1:0-1093 GCF_040295565.1 Streptomyces sp. NPDC002785
TGCTGGCCCACTCCGAGAAGCAGGACGCCACCGCGACCTGGAAGAAGACCTTCGGACACCATCCTCTGCTGGGGTTCGTCGATCACGGAATCGGCGGCAGCGGGGAGCCGGTGGCCGGCCTGCTCAGGCCCGGCAACGCAGGAAGCAACACCGCCGCCGACCACATCACCACCGCCCAACTCGCCCTGGCCCAACTGCCGAAGAAGTACCGTCGCGGACGCCGAACGCTGATCCGTACCGACTCAGACGGTGGCACCCACGAGTTCGTCGCCTGGCTCGCCCAGCGGGGCAGATGGCTGTCGTACTCGGTCGGCATGACCATCAGCGACGCCGTCCACCAGGCCGTCCTCAAGGTCCCGCCCGCCGTATGGACGGCGGCCGTCGAGCCGGGCGGCGGGATCCGCGACGGCGCCTGGGTCGCCGAACTCGACGGCGATGTCCTCAAGGGCTGGCCGCAGGGGATACGGCTGATCGTCCGCAAAGAACGCCCCCACCCCGGCGCGCAGTTGCGCTTCACCGATGCCGACGGCCTGCGGCTCACCGCGTTCGCCACCAACACCACCCGCGTCCCGATCGCCGCCCTTGAGCTGCGACACCGTCGGCGGGCACGCGCAGAGGACCGCATCCGCAACGCCCGCGCCACCGGCCTGCGCAACCTGCCCCTGCACGACACCGCGCAGAACCAGATCTGGCTGGAGATCGTCCAGGTCGCCCTTGACCTGCTGGCCTGGATGCCCATGCTCGCTCTGACCGGCAAAACCCACAGGTGGGAGCCCCGCCGACTCCGGCTCCGCCTCTTCTCCGCCGCCGCCCAGATCGTCACGACCGCCCGCCGCCAGCATCTGAGATTCGCACGCCACTGGCCCTGGACCGAGGTAATCACCGACGCCCTGGCACGGCTCGAAGCCCTCCCGAACCCCGGCTGACCAGCGCGTTCCCGTCCCAGCGAGCAGCACAACCCCGACCGGAGCCGTGGAACCCGGCGCCCACCCGACGCGACAGCCGGGCCATCAGCCTGGCCACCAACAGCCCGAACAACCGAAACGGCCCGCCGAAGAAACCAACGGACCGTCACGAAAGATCGAGGCTAACG
>NZ_JBEOVN010000449.1:0-1083 GCF_040295565.1 Streptomyces sp. NPDC002785
TGTACTCGGTCATGACGTTCGTGACAGTCGGCTGATCGGTGGCTGGCCGCCGAGCGCGGTGTGTCGGCGTCCAGTGTTGTAGAAGTCGAGCCAGGGCGCGAGTGCTCGGGTGCGTTGGGTGTTGCTGGTGTAGACCTTCCGGTAGGCCCATTCGGTCTGCAGGGTGCGATTGAAGCGTTCGACCTTTCCGTTGGTCCACGGGCAGCGCGGGCGGGTGAACTTCTGCCGTGCGCCGAGCGCTTGGCAGGCGGCCTGGAAGTCGTGCGAGAGCCGGTAGTTCTTGGCGTTGTCGGTCATCACCCGCTCGATGCGGGTGATGCCGTGGGCGCGGAAGAACGCGGCCGTACGGATCAGGAAGCCTGCGCAGGTGGTGCCCTTCTCGTCGGGGAGGATCTCGGCGTAGGCGAGGCGGGAGTGGTCGTCGACGGCGGCGTGGATGTAGTCGTAGCCCAGGCCCCGGAGGGATCCGGGTCGTTCACCGCGGCCGTGGGCGCGATGGCCGCCGCCGGCAGGGATCTTGCCGAGCTTCTTGACGTCCACATGGATCATGTCGCCGGGCCGGGCGTGTTCGTAGCGTCGGCTGCTGGCCCTGGTGGCACGGATGACCTGACCGGTCAGCTGGTCGCATTCGGCCAGTCGCGGCACCTGGTGACGGTTGAGGATCCGGCTGATGGTCCGAGCGGGGACACCGGTGTGTTCGGCCAGGGCGTCCGGTCCGCTTCGCAGGGTGCGGCGGGCCTTGAGCACGCGGCGCTCAACGGCCGCGGGTGTGCGGGTGGGACGGCGGTGCGGGCTGCTGCTGCGGTCGTGCAGCCCGGACCAGCCCTCGGCGCGGTAGCGGTTCACCCAGCGGTGAGCGCACTGACGGGAGACACCGAGCTCCTTTGCGACGTGAGCGACCGGACGCCGGTCGAGCACAACACGACGCACCAGCAGGCATCTGCCGTGAAAGGTAAGCCGGGCATTAGCGTGGGCCACCAGGACCTCCGAGGTGAGTGAAGACGCCAATCTCCACTACGCCCGGAGGTCCTCCCTTGATCAACTACCGACGGATGTGTGTCACCAACGTGTCGGCCGAGTACA
>NZ_JBEOVN010000450.1:0-1066 GCF_040295565.1 Streptomyces sp. NPDC002785
GCCCGGCCCAACCGGGCGGCGGTCCGCGACACCTCGGCTGTGGCACGCCGGTGGGGTCCGGGGTCGGCCGAGCGGCGGATCAGCAGACTCACCGAGGCGACCGTGGCCGCGCCGCGCTGTACGGGGGCGGCCACCAGGTCCCAGCCAGGCAGTACCGAGGGGGTGCGGGCATGGTTGAGGTCCCGGATGCGGCGCAGGACGGGATCGCGTGGAGCGGCACCGAGCAGCCTCGCGAGGAGGACCAGTCCGGCGGCGTCGGTGTACAGCGGCGCGCGGAACAGCGGGCCGGAGCGGTCGCCGTCGGCGAAGACGGGCGCCAACTCGCCGCCCGGGTCGTAGCAGCAGCACAGACTGACCCGCAGCGGGGGCCGGAGCATGACGGGCACATGGAGGAGCGCGGCTTCACCCGCACGGCTACGCAGGGCGGACAGTTCGGCGTCCAGGGTCTCCAGCGAAACCGGCAGGTCGGCAAGCGGGCCGGTGAGCGGGCTGATGGCGGAGGGGGCCAGTTGGTATCTGCCGTATCCGGACTGGAGGACCGCGCCTTCGCGGACCGCGGACTGGAGTATGCGGTGAGCGGTGGAACGGGCCAGTTTGGTGAGGCGGGTGAGAGTGTCGAGGGAATGCGTTCCCGGACCGAGCGAGTCGAGCGCCCGAAGTACGCGAAAGGCCCGGTCAGCGGCCGTTCTGGGGGCAATTTCCGAAGCAGTGGACACAATTCTCCCAGCAGACTGCACATCGGTGTGAGTTTCGCTGCTACGAGATGCATCCTTGCGGGCAGCCGACTCCTTCCGCAATGAAGGAACAATTTCCAGAACCAATGGCTTCCGAAATTCTTCATACGCGACAGCGATGGATTCCCGCCGCTCCGGTGCGCCTCCCCGACCTTCCCTTCGCTGAACTGTCCTGCGGAGTTGCATTTCAGCCACCTGAGGCAGTCGATATTTCAGGCCAACACGGGAAGCCGGACACTAGTGTCTCGTGATGCTGTTTCCATCACTTTGAGTTGTTTGCGACGAGCTTCTTGATGTTGGTCTGGATGAGGCGGACCTTCGCCAGGATCTCG
>NZ_JBEOVN010000451.1:0-1064 GCF_040295565.1 Streptomyces sp. NPDC002785
GCACGACAGGGAGCGGGCTCCCGACGCCCTGCGACTCTCGCTGATCCGCTCCCTGTCGTGGGGGAGGTCGTTACGCACCCCTGAGACGCACCGCTCATTTCATGACAAGGAGTGGCATAGCGCCCAGCTCGCGGCGTCGTCCCTCGTACCCCGCTTCGGGACTCTGGCCACCCGAGGCGCAGGATGGTGGGACGATGGGCTTGGGCAACGCAGAGGTGAGGGGATAGATGGGCGCCGATTTCGGCCGTTATCGCGGCTCAGAGAGCAAAATTTCCCAATGGCTTCGCCGCCGACCCAAATCGCAGCAGAGCGAGGTCGACGACACCGCCCGGGAGGCGCTGCTCCTGGCTGTCGCCGAAGCCGGAATGCCGATCGCGCCCGCCGCCCATCCGGTCGGCTACCGGTGTTCGTGTGAACGCATCGGCTGTCCCACCCCCGCCCGGCACCCCATCTCCTTCGCCTGGCAGACACAGTCCACCACCGACCGCGCCCAGATCGAGCGCTGGGCCGGCAGCCAGCCGCAGGCCAACTTCATCACTGCGACCGGCATGATCCACGACGTTCTCGACGTGCCGCTGTCCGCGGGCAGCCAGGCACTGGAGCGGCTCCTCGCCGCAGGAATCGACGTCGGCCCCGTCGCCCGGTCCGGCGACGACCGGATGCTCTTCTTCACCGCCACCCGCGGTACGCCCGAGGACGAGGACGAGTGGTGGCCGTGCGAGCTGGACTGCCACCCCGAGACCATGGACGAGCATCCGGGACTGCGGTGGCACTGCCGCGGCAGCTACGTACTCCTGCCGCCGGCCAGACTGCCCGGTGAGCTGGATGTGCAGTGGGTGCGGGGGCCGGAGAACCCGCTGCCCGATCCGCTGACGCTGCTGGAGACGCTCACCGACGCGTGTGCGCAGTACGCGGACGAGGCGGACCGGAGCGGTCTCCACCACGACTCGGTGGCGTGGCCGCCGAGCCGCTAGTAGACTGTCGCGGCTAATTTCTGGGGTAGAGGTGGCGCAGTTTGATGCGTGCGTCGTGGGTGGTGAACTGCCAGTTCACCTGACGCTGGT
>NZ_JBEOVN010000452.1:0-1027 GCF_040295565.1 Streptomyces sp. NPDC002785
GCCGCGTTGGTGCAGGCGCTGGGCGACGTGGGCTTCGACGCCCCGCTGTGGCTGGCCACGCGTGGCGCGGTGTCGGTGGGCCGGTCCGATGGTCTGGTGGACCCCGTGCAGGCGCAGGTGTGGGGTCTGGGCCGGGTTGCGGCGCTGGAGCATCCGGAGCGGTGGGGTGGTCTGGTTGATCTGCCCGAGGTCGTGGATGACCGGGTGTTGGTGCGGCTGGCGGGGGTGCTGGCCGGGGCCGGGGGAGAGGATCAGGTTGCGGTTCGTGCGTCGGGGGTCTTTGGTCGGCGGCTTGTGCGGGCTTCGGCTTCTGTTGTGGCCGGTTCTGGTTGGCGGCCGGGTCCGGGGTCTGTGTTGGTGACGGGTGGTACGGGTGCGTTGGGTGCGTGGGTGGCGCGTTGGTTGGTGGGGTTGGGTGCTGAGCATGTGGTGTTGACGAGTCGTCGTGGGTTGGGTGCTCCGGGTGCGGGGGAGTTGCGGGATGAGTTGGTGGCGTCGGGTGCTCGGGTGAGTGTGGTGGCGTGTGATGTGGCTGATCGGGAGGCGTTGGCCGGGTTGTTGGCTGGGTTGCCGGCTGAGTTTCCGTTGACGGCTGTGGTGCATGCGGCGGGTGTGTTGGATGATGGTGTGCTGGATGGGCTTGGGCCTGAGCGTTTTGCGGGTGTTCTGCGTGCGAAGGCGGGTGCTGCGGTTCATCTGGATGAGTTGACGCGGGGGTTGGGGCTTTCGGCGTTTGTGTTGTTCTCTTCTGTGTCGGGTGTGTTGGGTGCTGCGGGGCAGGCGAATTATGGTGCTGCGAACGCTTTCCTGGATGCGTTGGCGGAGCGGCGTCGTGCTGAGGGGTTGCCGGCGACGTCGATTGCGTGGGGTCCGTGGGCTGAGGGTGGTATGGCTGCGGATGAGGTGTTGGATCAGCGTATGCGTCGGGCTGGTCTGCCGCCGATGGATGCCGGGTTGGCGATCGGTGCTCTTCAGCAGGCTCTGGACCTGGATGACACGGTGCTGGCCGTCGCGGACATCGACTGGG
>NZ_JBEOVN010000453.1:0-1024 GCF_040295565.1 Streptomyces sp. NPDC002785
ACAGCCGGGCCATCAGCCTGGCCACCAACAGCCCGAACAACCGAAACGGCCCGCCGAAGAAACCAACGGACCGTCACGAAAGATCGAGGCTAACGGTCATTACAGGATCCGGCTTTTGTCTTTTTCGCTTCGCTGCCGACGATGCTGTTTTTCGAGCGAATTGCCTCGCTGAGGAGTTTTGAGGCACCCCCTTTTTTGAGGGAGGTTTTTGTGCGCAGCCAGTCCACCCCTCCAGCGTCAGTAAATCTCATGACAATTGGTGACCAAATGCCTTTTTGATTGGAAAGCGTTGGCGGATCCAAATCGGCTTGGATGGATCCTAGCTGTAAATCGTATTCTCGATATTCGAGATGAGTACATGGGGGTAAATTCCTCAACGCCACATACCAGTAGCTTCTCTCGATATCACCTTCAAGGTCCTTTTTGTTAATCTCAATTCCGATGTGCATGTAGGGAATGGGGTCGGGGGACCTGTTTAGCACGTGGAGAGCCCCCGACCCGTCACTGGCGGAACCGATCATTCCCGTACCACCCCACTCAAAGGCTGATCCACCACCACCCCAATACGTTACCTTTTCTGCTTGTTTTCGAGCGCGGCGTGCGTCGTCATCCTTGGACTGAGCTAGTTGATCTTTCGCCGTCTCCTGGCCCCAGTAAGTACCGACACCCTGAGCCCATAGTCCTCCAATGGCGGCAATGGCGGCGAGCACTGCCCCGGAAACCGTGATGACATGCGTCCAGCTAGCCCGCCGCACCCATTGCCAGGCGCGCCGCGCCCGTGAGGCTTCGGCTTCGGGGATCGACTCGGAACGCTCCTCACGCATTCGTGGTCGGATGCGGTTCGGAGTTGACCGTTGCCGTGCGAGGCGTAACCGGTCCTGCCTGTTCGATCCGTTGGTCACTGGAACCCTCTCGATGTGTCAGCCTAGCCTCGGGCTTTCATGAAGCGGGCTGTCCGACGGGTGGTCAGGTAAGCGAAAAGTGCCTCTGACCAGAAAGAATGAGGATTGTCGAGGTCCTTGTT
>NZ_JBEOVN010000454.1:0-1021 GCF_040295565.1 Streptomyces sp. NPDC002785
CATGCTCCTGCTCGGCGACCCGGAACAGCGTCGCCCGCAGCGGCAGATCGGTGGAGATGTCGAAGCCGCGCGCCGCGGTCGCGCCGAGCGCCGCCCGCAGATCCTTCTCGCCGACCTCGACGGTGTCCAGCCGGGGTACCGCCCCGTCCAGGACGACCTGGACCGGGCTGCCGTCGACCTCTCGGAAGACGGTGCGCAGCGCCTCGTGGCGGCCGACCACGTCGTGCAGGGCCGCGGCCAGCGCGGCAGGGTCGAGCACACCGGTGAGGCGCACCGCGACCGGCAGGTTGTATGTGGCGGCCTCCGCGGTGTCCAGCCGGCTGAGGAACCACAGCCGCTGCTGCGCGTACGAGACGGGCAGGTGCTCGGGGCGCGGTATGCGGGACAGGGCCCGGCGGGCCGGTCGGGCGTCGCCGAGCAGCGGGGCGAGCCCCGCCGGGGTGGGCGTCTCGAACAGGGACCGGATGGGCAGTTCGACGTCGGCCTCGGTACGGATCCGGCTGATCAGACGGGTGCCCAGCAGGGAGTGGCCGCCCAGCTCGAAGAAGCTGTCGTCGGCCCCGGCCGGGGCATCGAGTCCGAGGATCTCCGCGAACAGGCGGCACAGAAGGGCCTCCTGCGCGGTGGCCGGAGCGCGGCCGGGCTCCCCGGCCCGCACCTCGGGCGCGGGCAGGGCCTTGCGGTCGAGCTTGCCGTTGGGGGTGAGCGGCAGGGAGTCGACGGTGACGAAGGCGGACGGCACCATGTACTCGGGCAGCGTGGCCGCCAGGTGCCTGCGCAGTGCTCCGGTGTCGGCGTCCGGGACGGTGTCGCCGCCGGGGACGGTGTAGGCGACGAGCCGTTTGTCACCGGGCCGGTCCTCACGGACCAGCACCGCTGCCTGAGCGACGGCCGGGTGCGACACCAGCACCGACTCGATCTCACCCAGCTCGATCCGGAAGCCCCGCAGCTTCACCTGGTCGTCGGCGCGCCCCAGATACTCCAGAGCCCCACCGGAGCCCCAGCGCACCAGGTCGCCCGT
>NZ_JBEOVN010000455.1:0-1017 GCF_040295565.1 Streptomyces sp. NPDC002785
AGAGCCTGTCGGGTGGCCGGTTGGTTACGCTGCGATGAGGTCCTCGACGGTGCGGGCTCGTGCGGTCTTGCGGTGGGATTCATGGCTCCACCGCAAGGACTGCCCGGCGAGCCGGACGAGCATCAAGCGGATCATCGCTACCTTGATCATGGCCTCGGAGGTTGCGGTCAGCCGTTCGTAGTCGCGGGCCAGCCGACGGTTTCGGACCAGCCAGCCGAAACTTCGCTCCACCACCCAGCGGCGGGGCAGGACCTTGAAGCCCTTGACGTCGTCGGTCCGCTTCACGATCTCGACAACGATGTTCAACGCATCCCGGGCCCATGAAAGCAGCGTGGAATCAACGGAGTTGGCGTACCCTCCGTCGGCCCACACCAGACTGATCGTGCGAAAACCGGCGGCGAGCCCGGCCAGGACGGTGCGGCCTCCGGCCCGGTCCTGCACGGACGCGGAGGTGACCGCGACGACCAGCAGCAGGCCCATCGTGTCCACGATCACGTGTCTCTTTCGCCCTGTCGTTCGCTTGCCCGCATCGAACCCACGCGCCTCGCCGCCCTCGCTCGTCTTGATCGACTGGGCGTCGATCACGGCGGCCGACGGCTCGGGATCGCGTCCGGCCCCGACCCGGACCTGGCGGCGGAGCTCGTCGTGGACGCGGTCCCAGGTGCCGTCCCGGCGCCACTTGGTGAACCAGCGGTGGGCCGCGTCCCAGGGCATCAGATCGCGCGGAAGCATCCGCCACTGGCAGCCCGACCGCAGCACGTAGAACACCGAGTCGAGCACCAACCGGTCTCCGTACTTGCGCATCCCGCCGCCTTTTCGCAGGTCACGCGCGGGAAGGAGCGGCTGGATGATCTCCCACATCTCATCGGTCAAGCTGGACGGATAGCATGGGCCGCTGACGGCCTCGGAGTTGTCGCACTGGCACACACCACGTGATCATTCCGGGGCCGTCGCCATGCCCGGAAGGCAGATCACGACCGTCACGCATCACGCATGATCAGCCACCCGACAGGCTCT
>NZ_JBEOVN010000456.1:0-1005 GCF_040295565.1 Streptomyces sp. NPDC002785
GTGGAGCCATGAATCCCACCGCAAGACCGCACGAGCCCGCACCGTCGAGGACCTCATCGCAGCGTAACCAACCGGCCACCCGACAGGCTCTGAGCGGTGCGGCGACAGCGGCCGTCATCGAGCTGGCCGGTCCGGGGCAGAAGGCGCGGGCCGGGTTCGCCGCCACCGCGGCGAACATGGGTGGCCTGGGCTGCGGCCCGCTGCTCTCCGGCCTCCTCGCGCAGTACACTCCCTGGCCGCTGACGCTGCCGTTCTGGGTCCACCTGGGGCTGGTGGCTGTGGCCTGCGGGATCACCTGGTTCCTGCCGGAGACCGTGGCGGAGCCGAAGCGATGGCCTCCTCTGACGCCGCAGGGCGTCATGGTGCCTCCCGAGGTAAGGGGTGTGTTCACGCCCGCCTCAGTGGCGGCGTTCGCCGGCTTCGCGCTTCTCGGGCTGTTCACGGCGATCGCGCCAAGCTTTGCCTCGCAGACGCTGGGTGTGCGCAACCTGGCTGTTTCGGGCGCCGTGGTGTTCTCCGTTTTCCTCGCTTCGACCGTCGGGCAGTCCTTGACACAACGGATCGGCGCGCGCCTCGCGCTCCCCGTGGGGTGCGGCATCCTCGTAGTGGGTCTGCTGCTGGTGGCGTCATCACTGATCGCCGAATCCATGCTCCTGCTCGTCCTGGGGGCCCTGTGCGGCGGCACCGGCCAGGGACTGGCCTTTCGGGCGGCGCTCACCCTGGTCAGCGGCGCGGCCCCGGCACAGCATCGTGGCGGCACAATTTCGGCGTTCTTCGTCGTCGCCTACGCCGGGATCTCGGTGCCGGTGGTGGGCGTCGGCGCCATGGCCACATGGCTCGGGCTGCGCCAAGCCGGGCTGGTCTTCACGGGGTGTGTGATGCTGCTGGCGGCGGGCGCGGGAACGTACGCTGCGCGCAGACCGCCACAGACGTAACCGGTCACGGCGGCGATCGGGACGTCGGGCCGCCGCCGTGTCCGGAACCGGAGCCCCCGGGGCGGCCGGG